>CALLWN010000329.1 GCA_938016505.1 uncultured Sphingomonadaceae bacterium | reverse complement strand
CCTGGCGAGCGGGCGTCCGCGACCTGCTCGGCGCCCGATTTCAGGTTCTCGCGCATGGCGGCAAGGGTGCGGACCGGGGTGCGGTCTTCCCAGGCGGTGAAGTGGCGGTGGCGGATCACGGCGCGGCCGCTCTCGAGCGCGCCGCCAGCGGCCTTCCAGGCGTCGAGCCCGCCGTCGAGGATGGCGACCGCGTGGGCCCCGAAGACGCGGAACATCCACCAGGCCCGCGCTGCCGAGCGCAGCGGGGAGTTGTCGTAGACGATGATGCGGCTGCCGTCGCCGAGACCGAGCGCCTGGGCGCGGCTGGCGAACTTCTCGGGCGGGGGCAGCATGTGGGGGTAGGGGCTGGTGAGGTCTGCGACCTCGTCGAGATCGAGGAAGACGGCGCCGGGGATGTGGGCGGCCTCGTGCTCGGCGCGGGCGTTGCGGCCGTGGTCGGGGAGGAAGAGGGTGGCATCGACGACGCGGATGTCGGACTTGTGGAGCTCGCCCCTGAGCCAGTCTGCGCTGACGAGATGATCCATGCCTGGCGCGCCTCCTCGCTCGTGCTGCCGGCGGGGCCATAGCGGGCGCCCGCCGCAGCGACAAGCCGGGCCGGGAGGGGCGGGGCCGTGGGGGCTTGCACGCAACTTCCGTCATGCCTGGCCGTCAATCGGAGGTGGACCCGGTGCAGCGTGGTGCCAGGTCGGTGGTGGAGAGGTGGTCCGGGCCATGGACCAGTCGGAGCGGCCCCGCAGGCAGGCGGGCGTGACGGGGATTGACGGAGCGACCGTGCCCTCGGGGCTGGCCGCGCCGACGCAGGGCGGCCGCAAGTCGGCGCCGGGCCTGCACCAGCCGTGGCCGGCTGGCACCCGTTCGGGTGCGCATGCCGACGCCCGCGCCGGGCTTGCCGTGGGCCCGGCCGAGGCGCTGCCGCTCATCGGGGTGGAGCGGCGGCTGGTGCGGCGGGCCGAGGCGCTGTGGGACCAGCTGCGGCAACCGGGCGGACTGCCGGAAGCGGGCGCGATCAAGGTGCTCGAGACACCGATGTTTGCCGACAATGCCGTTCTGTTCGCGCTTCCGCCCCACCCGAGCGACCCTTGCTGCCGGCTGCCGCGGATCCTGCGGGTGGGGCGGAAGATTGCCGAGCTCGGGATTGTTTCGGCCGGACCCGTGGCCGCCGATGGCGGCGCGGAGGCGACGGTTGCGGCGCGGCTGGCCGCGCTGGTCGAGCGGGCGGTGGCAGGCAGGGCGCCGGTGGTGGTCGAGATCGACGCGCCCGACCGGGCCAGCGGCGGGGCGCCTGGCGACCCGGCAAGGGGCGATGCCGCACGCCGGCAGCAGCCGGGCCTGCTGTTGCGGGCGATCGCGCTGCCGTTTGCCGCGCCTGGCGGCATGTCGGCTCCGGCGGGGCCGCTTGCCGTGGTGATCGCCTCGTGGCGGATGCTGCTGTCGGCGGACGAGGCCGCCGATCTCCAGCGCGAGCTGGCCGCAGCGCTGGAGTGGCTGCGCGGCACGCACTGAGCAGCGGCCGGGGTCGGGCGGGCCGGAGCCTGGCCGGAGCCTGGCCGGGGTCTGGCGGGCCGGGGTCTGGCGGGCCGGAGTCTGGCGGGGCGGGCGCGTTGAAGCGGCCGGATGGCTGGCCTATGGGGCGCCACGCCCTCGCGCGAGAGGCGGCTGAGGAGAGCCTTGATGGCGAGCACGGTTGCCGGGGAGAGTGGGGGCGGGGATGCGGCCGGGGACGACGCGCTGAAGGCGGCCTTTCTCGAGGCGCTGGGACGGTCGGGGCCGCGCTGCGAGACGGACATGGCTGGCCCCGGCCAGCGCGACCGGCTGTTCGAGGCGGCGTGGGAGACCGCCCGGGTCCGCCAGCCCGGGCAACACCGGGTGCATGTGGGTGTGGCAGAGGTCGAGGCCGGGCTGCGGCGGATGCCGGTCGTTCTGGTGACCGACGACATGCCCTTCCTGGTGGACAGCGCGACGGCTGCCATCACGCGCGCCGGGCTTGAGATCGCCTGCCTTCTCCACCCGGTGATGCCGGTGCGGCGGGACGACCGCGGCGCGATCGTGGCGATCGGCGGGAGCGGCGACCCGCGGGAGTCGGTGGTGGCGATGGAGGTCGAGCGGGCGCCGGCGAAGGCGCGCGCCGCGCTGCAGGCCGAGCTGTCCCTCGTCTATGGCGAGGTCAGGCTGGCGGTCTCGGACTGGAAGCCGATGCTCGAGCGGCTGCGGGCGGCGGCGCGCGGGCTCAACGACCGGCCGCCGCCGGTTGCGCCGCACGTGCTCGCCGAGACGATCGCCTTCCTCGAGTGGCTGGCGGCCGACAATTTCACCCTGCTCGGCTGCGTCGATGCCGAGGGCGTGAAGGGGATCCTGAAGGCTTCGGACCGGTTTCCCGCACCCGACCCCGGGGCCGGCGATCCGACCGCTGCGCTCATCGTCTCGAAGAGCCGGCTGGTCTCGACGGTGCACCGCAATGTGCCGATGGACATGGTGACGGTCAGGCAGTTCGACGAGGAGGGACGGGTTGCCGGCGCGGCGATCTTCCTTGGGCTGTTCACCTCGGCTGCACTGAACGAGAGCCCGCGCCGGGTGCCGCTGGTGAGGCGCAAGGTGGCGCAGGTGACCGAGCGGCTGGGCTATGACCCGCGCGGCCATGCCGGCAAGGCGCTGGGGCATGTGCTCGAGACCTTCCCGCGGGACGAGCTGTTCCAGATGAACGCCGAGCGGCTCGAGGAGATGGCGGAGGGGCTGCTGTCGCTCATCGACCGGCCGCGGCCGCGCCTGTTCCTCAACATGGACGAGGTGGCGCGCGCGCTCTCGGCTTTGGTCTACATTCCGCGCGACGCCTATTCGGCCGAGCTCCGGACGCGGGTGGGGCGGCTGCTCGAGGAGGCGTGCGGCGGGACGCTTGCCCGCTATGACGTGGAGCTCCGGAGCGAGGGGCTCGCCCGGGTGCATTATGTGCTGCACGACGTGGCGCGCGCGGCCGACGAGGCGGCGCTCAACGCCGGGCTGGAGCGGCTGACGCGGGGCTGGGACGAGGCGGTGGAGGCGGCGCTTGCCGAGCGCGCCGGGCCGATGCGCGCGGCGCGCCTTGCGATCAGCCACGGGCGGGCCTTCTCTCCGGGCTATCGCGCCGAGTTCACGCCTGCGGAAGCCGCCGAGGACATCCTGCGGCTTGCCGAGCTTTCAACCCCGGCCGACCGCGATGTCGCCCTCTATTTCCGCGCCGATGACCCGCCCTCGACGATCCGGCTGAAGATCTACCGGCTCGGCGAGATCATTGCGCTTTCGGACGCAGTGCCGATGCTCGAGAATTTCGGCTTCCGGGTGATCGAGGAGGTGCCGTTCGACCTGGCTGGCGGTGCGATCGGCTGGATCCACGATTTCAGGCTGGAGGGAATTGCCCGCCCTGCCGATTTCCGCGCCTTCGCCGACCGGATCGAGCCCGCGCTCGACGCGGTGCTGACGGGGACCCAGGAGAATGACCCGTTCAACGCGCTCATTCCGGCGGTTGGACTTTCGGCCGAGGAGGCCAACTGGTTCCGCGCCTGGTTCCGCTACCTGCGGCAGACCGGGGTTTCCTACGGGATCGCGACCGTGGTTGACGTGCTGCGACGCAATGCTGCGCTGACGCGCTCGCTCGCGGCGCGGTTCCGCGCCCGGTTCGGCCCTGACGCGGACCCCGATGCCGAAGCGGGCGCCGACGAGACCTTCACCGACATGCTCGCCGGGGTGTTGGCGATCGACGACGACCGGATCCTCTCGCTGTTTCGCGATCTTGTTGCAGCGATGCTGCGCACCAACGCGTTCGTGCCCGGCGGGCCGGAGGCGCTGGCCTTCAAGTTCGACAGCGCGCTGGTGCCGGGGCTTCCCAAGCCGCGGCCGTGGCGCGAGATCTGGGTCTATTCGCCCAGGGTCGAGGGCATCCACCTGCGCGGTGGCCGCATTGCCCGGGGCGGCCTCAGGTGGTCGGACCGGCGCGACGATTTCCGCACCGAGATCCTCGGGCTCGTCAAGGCGCAGGTGGTGAAGAACGCCGTCATCGTGCCGACCGGCGCGAAGGGCGGCTTCTACCCCAAGCAGCTGCCCGACCCGGCCAACCGCGAGGCCTGGCTTGCCGAGGGCGAGGATGCCTACCGGATCTTCATCCGGGCGCTGCTGTCGCTGACCGACAATCTCGACGGCGACGGCCGCGTGGTGCCGGCCGCGCACGTGGTGCGGCGCGACGGCGACGACCCCTATCTGGTGGTGGCGGCCGACAAGGGGACTGCGACCTTCTCCGACGTTGCCAATGCGATTGCCGAGGGGGCGGGCTTCTGGCTGGGTGACGCGTTCGCGAGCGGGGGGTCGGCTGGCTACGACCACAAGGCGATGGGGATCACCGCGCGCGGCGCCTGGGTTTCGGTGACGCGGCATTTCGCCGAGATGGGCGTTGACGTGCAGAAGGACCCGGTGACGGTGGCCGGGGTTGGCGACATGTCGGGCGACGTGTTCGGCAACGGGATGCTGCTTTCGAAGACGCTGCGGCTGGTGGCGGCGTTCGACCACCGTCACATCTTCCTCGACCCCGACCCGGACCCTGCGGTGGCGTGGGACGAGCGGCGGCGGCTGTTCCGGCTGCCGCGCTCGAGCTGGGCGGATTATGACCCGGCCAGGCTCTCGAAGGGGGGCGGCGTGTTTGCGCGCAGCCAGAAGGCGATTCCGGTCTCGGCGGAGGCGGCGGCAGCGCTCGGGATCGCGCCGGGGATGCACGGGCCCTCGGAGCTGATTGCCGCGATCCTGAAGGCACCGGTCGATCTCCTCTGGTTTGGCGGGATCGGCACCTATGTGAAGGCGGAGGACGAGAGCCACGCCGATGTCGGCGACCGGGCCAATGACGCGCACCGGGTGAACGGCGACGCGCTGCGGGCGAAGGTGGTGGGCGAGGGGGCCAACCTTGGCGTGACGCAGCGCGGGCGCATTGCGTTTGCAAGGCGGGGCGGGCGGATCAACACCGACTTCATCGACAATTCGGCAGGCGTCGACACCTCGGACAATGAGGTGAACATCAAGATTGCGCTGCGGGCCGCGCTGGCCGACGGCCGGCTCGACCGGGCCGGGCGCAACCGGCTGCTCGAGGCGATGACGGCGGAGGTGGCGGGGCTGGTGCTTGGCCACAACGAGGCGCAGACGCTGGCGCTCTCGATCGCGGAAGCCGGCGCTGCCAACGCGCTGCCGGGCCATGTGCGCTTCATGGAGGCCCTCGAGGCGCGCGGGCGGCTCGACCGCGCAGTCGAGCATCTGCCCGACGCCCGCGAGGTGGACGACCGGCGCCGCGCCG
>CALLWN010000328.1 GCA_938016505.1 uncultured Sphingomonadaceae bacterium | reverse complement strand
CGTGCGCCGTCCGGAAGGCCTCAACAGCCTCGGCATCCCCCTCATGGGCAAGACCGGCACCACAACGGGTCCCAAAGACGTCTGGTTCATCGGCGGCACGCCCGAGATCGTCGCCGGCCTCTACATGGGGTTCGACCAGCCCCGGAACCTCGGCGGCTGGGTCCAGGGCAGCAATGTCGCAGTCCCCGTCTGGCGCGACTGGTACACCACGACCTTCCGCGAACGCCCCCCCGAGCCGCTTCCCTTCCTCGCGCCCGCCGGCGTCCGCATGGTCCGCATCGATCGCCGTTCCGGCCGCCGGGTCTTCGGCGCCTGGCCCACCGAATCGCCCAGGGCCGCGGTCATCTGGGAAGCCTTCAAGCCCGAAACCGAACCCCGCCGGATCAGCGGCCCGCCCCCGCCGCGTGCCATTGCCGCGGGCATCGGCCGCACCATCCGGACCGACAGCGATTTCCTCGCCGAACAGGGCGGCATCTACTGACGAGCGGGCGCACGCCATGCGATTGCAAGGCAACCCCCGCCGGACTAGGGTAACGCGGGCAGCGGCAGAGCGCGACATCATGGCAGAAAGACCTCGCGTACTCGCCATCTCCTCGACCGGCGGTCACTGGATCCAGCTCCTGCGGCTGGCTCCCGCCTTCGATGGCGTCACCCTCCACTATGCCACCACCTCGGCGGATTTCCGCGGCCATATCGAACGAATCGCGCAAAACCGCGGCCAGCCCCGGCCAGCCTATCATGTCCTCACCGACGCCAACCGTTGGGAAAAGATGAAGCTCATCCGCCAGGCAGTCGAGGTGCTCTTGCTGCTCCTTCGCGTCCGGCCCGACGTCATCATCACCACGGGCGCTTCGGTCGGCTATTTCGCCGTCCGTTTCGGCCGGATGCTGGGGGCACGCACCTGCTGGCTCGACAGCATCGCCAACGCCAGGGAACTTTCTCTCTCCGGGGCGCGTGCAGGCCCTCACGCCGATTTCTGGCTCACCCAGTGGCCAGAGCTCGCAAGGCCCGGAGGCCCCAGCTACGAAGGGCAGGTGCTTTGATCTTTCTCTCGGTCGGAACCCAGGCGCCATTCGACCGGCTGGTCAGGGCGGTGGATCAATGGGCGTCTGCCCATCATGTCCCGGTATTCGGCCAGCTCGGCCAGCTCGCCGCCGACAGCTATCGCCCTGCCCACATGGAATGGGCCGAATTCATCCCCGCAAGCCTCTACGAGGAAAAGCTCGACGCCTGCCGTCTGATGGTGGCGCATGCCGGCATGGGCTCCATCATCTCCGCGCTCACCGCAGTCAAGCCGATCATCATTCTGCCCCGCCGCGCCGCCCTCGGCGAACACAGGAACGAGCACCAGCTCGCCACAGCCGAAAAATTCGTCGGCCGCCCGGGAATCCATGTCGCCATGACCGATGCGGATATCGCGCCGCTCCTCGATCAGCTTGCCGAGTGCGACAACCTGCCCGCCGACGCGCAAGCCCTGTCCGCCGAGGCCAGCCCCGAACTCCTCTCGGCCATCCGGCGCTTCATCATCGCCGCAAGCTGACAGCGATCGCGCCTGTCACCCCCCGCCCCAGTCACTCGCTCCAGTCACTCGCTCCAGTCATTCGCTCCGATCATGCGTTTCGGTCACGCGCCGAGCCGCCCGGCAAGCCATCCCGCCGTCCTCACCCCCATCACCCGTTCCGCAAACCGGCCAACTTGCTCCGCCCCCTGATCACCACCCTCCCTCGCCGGCAGCCGCCCGATGCTGCAGCGCGCGATGCCAGCGGCTGGCTTGGCCCCGTTCCGCCCGCCTCCGCCGGAATCGCCTGCGGCAGCGGCGCCCGTTGCACATCCGCGCTGCCGGCGCCACCGCGACCACGGTCATGACCCTCCTCCTCCCCATCCTCGGCGACCAGCTGACAGGAGACCTCGCCAGCCTGCGCGGAGCCGACCGTGCCACATCCGTCATCCTCATGGCCGAAGTGATGGACGAGGCAAGCTACGTCCCCCACCACAAGCAGAAGCTCGCGCTCGTCTTTTCGGCCATGCGCCACTTCGCCGCCGAGCGCGAAGCCGAGGGCTGGCGGGTCGACTATGTCCGCCTCGACTCCCCCGGCAACGCCGGCCGCCTCGATGCCGAAATCATCGCCGCCGCCGCCCGCCACGGGGCCAGCGCCATCCGCATGACGGAGGCCGGCGAACACCGCGTCCGCGCCCTCCAGGCCGCGATCCCCGGTGCCACAATCCTCGAAGACGACCGCTTCCTCGTCAGCCTCCCCGCCTTCGCCGCCTGGCGAGCGGGCCGCAAGCGCCTCCGGCTCGAGGATTTCTACCGCTGGCAGCGGCGCGAGACCGGCATGCTGATGGAAGGCGACGCACCCGCCGGCGGCCAGTGGAACTATGACGCCGACAACCGCAAGCCCCTGCCAGCGGGCCTCGTCCCGCCGCCCCCGCCCCGCTTCGCCCCCGATGAAACAACCCGCGAGGTCCTCGCCATGGTCGAGGCCCGTTTCCCCGCCAACTTCGGCACCCTCGACCGCTTCCACTGGCCCGTCACCCGCGCCGAGGCGCTCAGCGCGCTCGCCGACTTCATCGCCAACCGCCTGCCGCGGTTCGGCGACTATGAGGATGCGCTCGCCCAAGGCGAGGAGACCCTGTTCCACTCGCTGCTCGCGCCTGCCGTCAACCTCGGCCTGCTCGCCCCGCGCGAGGTGCTGGCCGCCGCGCTCGCCGCCCATGCCGCCGGCGCAGCACCGCTCAACGCCGTCGAGGGCTTCGTCCGCCAGATCCTCGGCTGGCGCGAATATGTCCGCCTCATCTACCTCACCGAAGGCCCGGACTATCTCCGCTCGAACGCGCTCGGCGCCGCCCGCCCGCTCCCCGCCATCTTCTGGGAAGGCAACAGCGGCATGGCCTGCTTCGACGCCGCCTTCGCCCAGACCCGCGACCTCGCCTGGGCCCACCACATCCAGCGCCTCATGGTGCTCGGCAACTTCGCCCTCCTCGCCGGAGTCGACCCCTTCGAACTCCACTTGTGGTTCCTCGTCGTCTACGCCGACGCCTATGAATGGGTCGAAGCCCCGAATGTCATCGGCATGAGCCAATGGGCCGATGGCGGCCTGCTCGGCTCCAAGCCCTACGCCGCCTCGGGCGCCTACATCCACCGCATGGGAAACCACTGCCGCCACTGCCGCTTCGACGTGAAGGCGAAGACAGGCGACCAGGCCTGCCCCTACAACCGCCTCTACTGGGACTTCATCGCCAGAAACGAACGCCATCTCGCCACCAACCAGCGCATGTGGCGCACCCTCGACACCTGGCGCCGCTTCACCCCGGAGCGCCAGCAGGCCCTCCGCCAAGACGCCGCCCGCCTCCTCGAAACCCTCTCCTGACGGAATCCCGAGCGCCAAACCCGAAACTTGCGCGCTACAAGGCCGAGGGAGGACATTTGCCATGGAATTCGCCCGTCTCGCCGACATGAGCGCCCACTGGGCCGAAACCACGCCCGGGAAGACCGCCATCCTCTTCGACGACGGCTCCGAGACCTGGGCCGGCCTCCACGCCCGCGTCATCGCCGCCGCCGGCGCGCTTCGCGCGGCAGGGGTCAAACCCGGCGACCGCGTCGGCCACATGGGCTTGAACCACCCCGCCTATGTTGTCCTCATGTGCGCCTGCTTCCGCCTCGGCGCCATCATGACCCCCATCAACTGGCGCCTCGTCGCCGGCGAGGTCGCCTATGTCCTGAACGACGCCGGCATCGGCCTCCTCCTTGCCGACCGCGCCTTCGGCCCGGTCATCGCCGGCGCCGGGGTCGAAGGCCTCACCATCGTCTGGACCGACGAGTTCGACGCCTTCCTCGCCGATGCCACGCCGAGCGACGCGCTCGCCCCCACCGGTCCCGACACCGTCGCCCTCCAGCTCTACACCTCGGGCACCACCGGCTTCCCCAAGGGCGCCCTCCTCACCAACCGGAGCCTCCTCGGCACCATCGAAAAGGGTGCGCTCACCGGCGAGGACTGGTCGCTGTGGCGCGACGACGATGTCGCCCTCGTCGCCATGCCGCTGTTCCACATCGGCGGCACCGGCTGGGCGCTCCATGCGCTCGCCGCCGGCGCCACCATGGTCATCCTGCCCAGGCCCGAGATCCCGGCGATTGTCGACGCCATCGCCCGCCACCGCGTCACCCGCATGTTCGCGGTTCCCGCCGTCCTCAACATGATCCTCAATGACCCCGTCGGCGCCACCGCCGATTTCTCGAGCGTCCGGGCCCTCCTCTACGGCGCCTCGCCCATCCCCCTCGATGTCCTCGCCCGCTCGATCGCCCGCTTCCCCAACGCCCGGTTCGTCCAGTGCTACGGCGCCACCGAAACCTCGGGCACCGTGGTCTACCTCCCGCCCGAGGATCACAGCGTCGAGGGCAACCCCCGCATGAAGGGCTGCGTCAAGCCCTTCCCCGGCAACGAGGTCCGCATCGTCGACGCCGACATGAACGAGCTGCCCCGGGGGCAGATCGGCGAAATCGCCATCCGCTCGGTCTCGGTCATGGCCGGCTACCACAACAAGCCCGAAGCAACCGCAAAGGCCATCCGCGACGGCTGGTACCTCTCCGGAGACGCCGGCTCGATGGACCAGGACGGCTATCTCTACATCCAGGACCGGGTGAAGGACATGATCGTCTCGGGCGCCGAGAACATCTACCCCGCCGAGGTCGAGAACGCGCTCCACACCCACCCCGCCGTCCGCGACGCCGCCGTCATCGGCGTGCCCGATCCGAAATGGGGCGAGGCGGTCAAGGCCATCATCGTCCTGAAGGACGGCGCCCACGCCACGGCAGACGAGATCATCTCGCACTGCCGGCCGCTGATCGCCGGCTACAAGATCCCGAAATCGGTCGATTTCGTCGCCGAGCTGCCAAGAAACCCCTCGGGCAAGATCCTCAAGAAGGAGCTTCGCAAACCCTATTGGGAGGGCATGGACCGCCAGGTCGCCTGACCGAGGCGGCCATGCCCTTCACCGCCCGCCGCCTCCTCCTCGGCGCCGGCGAGCTCGGCCGCGAGTTCGCCATCTCGGCGAAGCGCCTCGGCGCCCATGTCACCGCCTGCGACAGCTACCCCCATGCGCCCGCCATGCAGGTCGCAGACGCATCCGACGTCTTCCCCATGCTCGACGCCGGGGCGCTCCGCGCCGCGATTCACCGCCACCGCCCCGACATCATCGTCCCCGAAATCGAGGCGATCCGGACCGAAGTCCTCGAGGAACTGGAAGCGAAGGGCCAGCGCGTCGCCCCCTCGGCGCGCGCGGCAGCGCTCACCATGAACCGCGACCGCATCCGCGATTTCGCCCGTGCGCTCGGCCTCCCCACCTCCCGCTTCGCCTACGCCGAAACCCCTGCCGAGGCCGGGGCCGCCGCTGCCTCGGTCGGCTTTCCCTGCGTCATCAAGCCAGTCATGTCCTCCTCCGGCAAGGGCCAGTCGACCGTCCATCGCCCGGCCGACGTCACCGCCGCCTTCGCCCACGCCACCCGGGCCATGCGCGGCGACCGCCCCCGCGTCATCGTCGAGGCCTTCGTACGCTTCGACCATGAGGTCACCCTCCTCGCCGTCGCCGCCGCAGGCAAAGTCCATTTCTGCCCGCCCATCGGCCACCGCCAGGAGAAGGGCGACTACCGCGAAAGCTGGCAGCCCGCCGCGATGTCGCCCGAGGCCCTCGCCGCCGCTCAGGCGATGG
>CALLWN010000327.1 GCA_938016505.1 uncultured Sphingomonadaceae bacterium | reverse complement strand
CGGCATAGCCTCTGGCAGCGCCTTCCACCAGCCGGGCCCCGAGCTGGGCCAGCTTGCCGCCAACCTGTGATTTGGCCGCATAGGTCAGCAGGGTCGTCCCGTTTTCGGCGTCCGCGAGCATGACCTCGGCCGATCCCTTGGCGAAACCGGCGACTCCGCCCTTGCCCTCGCCGACGATGACATAGCGGTTCGGAGGGTCGATCTCGGTCAGGGCGACGCTTCCGCTGAACTTCGCCCGCACCGGCCCGACCTTGGCGTCGAGTGCGCCCTTGAACCGGTTCTCCCCGTCGGGTGTGAGCGATTCGACTCCATCGATGCAGCGGGCGAGGATGGCCGGGTCGTTCAATGCCTCCCAGACCCGCGCCCGCGGAGCAGCGATCCGTTCCTCGCCCCTGAGATCCATGCGCCTGTTCCTGTCACCCTGTGTCGGCTAGAAGCGGGGCATGCTATCTCTTGACACAAACGGCTTGGCAAGTCGCGCGCGCGCTCTCCTCGCGATCGTGCCGCTGCTCGCGGCCGTCGCTGCTCCGGCGCTCCACGCCCGCGAGCCGGTCCCCGACCAGCTGGCAGCGCCGAACGCCGGGCTCAGCCGCATTGCAGTCGAGGTGCGAACCGCGAAAGGCCAGCACCGCTACACGGTCGAAGTGGCGGGAACAGCGGCAGCCCAGCAGACCGGCATGATGTTCCGCGACCGGGTTCCCTCGGGCACCGGCATGCTCTTCCCGATGGATCCGCCCCGCCCGGCGGCCTTCTGGATGCACAACACCTACGTCGCGCTCGACATCATCTTCATCGGCGCCGACGGCCGGGTCCGCAACATCGCCGCCGATGCAACGCCCATGTCGCTCGAGCTGCGCCACTCGGACGGGCCGGTTGCAGCCGTGCTCGAGCTGGCCGGCGGCGAAGCCGCGCGGATCGGCCTGAAACCCGGCGACCGGGTGCGCTGGGACCCGAAGGCGCTTGGCGCAGCGCTTGGCGGTCGCCGGCGCGCCGGCTAGGGAGCAGGCCATGAGCCTTCTCTCCAAGCTCTTCACCTGGTGGCGCGGCCCGACGCTCGCAACCGCCATGTTCACGCGCGGCCACGGCCGCGAGGTTGGCCGCGATTCGCTCGGCAACGTCTATTTCGAGACCGCGGACGGCAGCCGCCGCTGGGTGATCTACCCGGATGAGAATGACTCGAGCCGCGTGCCGCCTGAATGGCACCTCTGGCTGCATCGCACGCGCCGCGAGCCGCCCACGTCGGCGCCCCTGCCAGTCCGCCCATGGGAACAGCCGTGGCGCCCCAACCCGACCGGCACGGAGCTGGCCGAGCGGCCTTCGGGCGCGCTCGAGGCGGGCGGGCAGCGCGCCCGCACCACCGCCGACTATCGCGCCTGGACCCCGGAGAGCTGAGCTGCCGGTCATCCGCGAACATCTGGCCGAAGCGCTCGCCGGTCTCCTCGTGGTGCTCGTCGCCGGCTGGTTCCTCGCCTTCGCCTGGAACCGCAGCGAGAGCGGCACTGGCACAACCTACGAGCTCGTCGCCCGCTTCCCCAATGTCGCCGGCGTTAGCGTGGGCACCGATGTCCGCGTGTCCGGCCTCAAGGTCGGCCGGGTGGTGGCGCAGGAACTCGACCCGGAGACGTGGCAGGCCGTGGTCCGGCTCGCTGTCGACCGCCGGGTTTCGCTCCCGGCCGACAGCGCGGCGGCCATCACGAGCGAAGGCCTGCTGGGCGGCACCTTCATCGCCCTCATGCCGGGTGGCGACGAAGAGCGGCTTCGCCCCGGCGACGAGATCGTCGACACCCAGGGTGCGACCGATCTCATGGGTCTCGTCGGCGCGGTCATCAACCGCACCGGAGGCGCATCATCCGGCAGCGCGGACTCCGGCGGCGATCCCGCGGGAAGCCGCCAGGCGGTGCCTGCCAACTGATGGGCGCAGCGCGGCTGGCCGTGCCGTGGCTTCTTGCCTGGCCGCTCTGCGCGCAACCAGCGCCCGGCCCGGCAGCCCCCGGCCGCACCGCGACCATCGCCGTCCTCGACAAGCGCACCGGCACGGTCACCGATTTCACCCTGAAGCCCGGCGAAGGCTTCACGGTCGGTCAGCTCTCCGGGGTGTTGCGGGGCTGTGACTCGACCCCCCCCCACGAGCGGCGCGAAACCGCCGCCTATGTCGAGCTGGCGTCGGTGCCGCGCCCCGGTGCGACCGGGCCTGCCGCGCGGCCGCGCCGGCTGTTCGCCGGCTGGCTGTTCGCGGAATCGCCCTCGCTCAATCCCGTCGCCCACCCGGTCTACGATGTCTGGCTGAGAACCTGCACGATCGCAGCCCCCGTCACTCCGCCCGCCAGCGTGCCGGCAGGGCCGAAGGCGGCCCAGTCCGCTCCGCGTGCCAGCGAATCGGCAAGCAGGGCGAGATAGCGGGTCCGCTTCACCTCGATCGCGCCGAACCGGGCGAGGTGCGGGGTCCAGAACTGGGTGTCGAGAAGGGTGAACCCGCCCACCCGCAGCCGGGCGATCAGGTGCGAGAGTGCGGCCTTGCTGGCATCTGTCCTGCGGCTGAACATGCTCTCGCCGAAGAAGGCCGCGCCGATCCTGACCCCGTAGAGCCCGCCGACCAGCTCGCCATTCGCGTCCCAGGTCTCGATCGAATGGGCGTGACCCTCCTGATGCAGGCGGACATAGGCGTCCTCGATCGAATGGTTGATCCAGCTCTGCTCGCGGCCCGCGGCCGGCTCGGCGCAGGCCATGATGACCCGCTCGAAGGCCACATCCGCGCTGTGGCGGAACGTCTCGCGGCGCAGCGTGCGGGCAAGCGACCGCGGCACATGGAACCTCTCGATCGGAATGAGCCCCCGCCGGCGCGGCTCGACCCAGAACACGTCGGGCGACTCCCGCGTGTCGGCCATCGGGAACAGGCCGGCAGCATAAGCGCGGAGCAGAAGCCCGGTCTCGAGCCGGCGTATTGGATGGGTCATGGCACCGGGGCTGGTCCGAAGACGGAGCCGTGCGGGCCCTTGCGCCTGCCCTGACTCTCGCGGCAATGCCCCTCCCGGCCGGCCATGCGCGGACTCCTCGACCACTGCCGATGCTGCGCCTGCCGCCGTCGGTTGTAAAGCCAGGCCATGCGCCGTCCGTTCACAGCGGCTTCACCGGCCGCCTGTAGCCCGCTAGGCCCATGGCATCGAGGCAGGGCATGGGTGAAGGCGTCTGGAAGCCGGTGATGACGACCGTTCGGACTTTCGGGATTGCGATGGCAGCGCTGGGTGCCGGGGTCGCACTCGCCTATGTCGCGTCCCCCGGGCGGCATCCGGGCGCAGAGGTCCCCCAGGCGCTGACAGCCGAGCCCACTGCCGCTCCGGCGCGCGAAAGCCGCGCGCCCCGTTCGGCCGGCGAGGTTGCGCTGTCGTTCGCGCCGGTCGCACGCGCCGCCCAGCCGGCAGTCGTCAACATCTTCACGGCCAAGGTGGTGCGCGAGCGGGCCCGAATGGGCCCGTTCTTCGCCCTCTACGAGAGCCAGCCGAGGGTCGAGAACGCGCTCGGCTCGGGCGTCATCATCGACGCCAGCGGCCTCATCATCACCAACAACCATGTCATCGCCGGGGCCGACCAGATTGTCGTCGCGCTTGCCGACCGGCGCGAATATCCGGCCCGGCTGCTGTTCGCCGACCCCCGTCTCGATCTCGCCCTCCTCAAGGTCGAGCCCGGCCCCGAGCCGCTTCCCGTGCTGCGGCTCGGCGACAGCGACCGGGCCGAAGTGGGCGATCTCGTGCTCGCGATCGGCAATCCCTTCGGTGTCGGCCAGACGGTGACCCAGGGGATCGTCTCGGCCGTCGCGCGCTCCGGCCTCGGCGTCTCAGACACCCAGTTCTTCCTCCAGACCGATGCCGCCATCAACCAGGGCAACAGCGGCGGCGCCCTTGTCAACCTTGATGGCGAGCTCATCGGGGTCAACACCGCGATCCTGACCGCCGGCAGGGAAGGGGGCTCGATCGGGCTCGGCTTCGCCATTCCTGCCAACATGGTCCGCGTGTTCCTGCGCGCCGCCCAGACCGGACGGCTGGTCACGGCCTGGCTGGGCGCCGATGGCGAGGCGCTCTCGCTCGAGAGCGCGCGCGCGGCCGGCCTCGACCGGCCCCTGGGCGTGCTGATGACCGGGGTGACCCCTGGCTCGCCGGCAGCGCGCGCGGGGCTTCGGCCCGGCGACATCATCCTCTCGGTCGACGGCAAGGAGGTCGCCGACCCGGCGGCGCTCCGCTACCGGATCGCAACCCTCGGGGTCGACCAGACCGTCAGCGTGCGGGTCCTGCGTGACCGCCGGCCGCTCGACGTCCGCCTCCAGCTCGTCGCGCCCCCCGAAACGCCCCCGCGCCAGCTGACCAGGCTGGGCGCCGGCTCGATCCTGGCCGGAGTCGCCATCGCCAACCTCTCGCCGGCGCTCGCACAGGAACTCGGCGCCGGGCTTCCCGAACGCGGCGTGGTCGTCGTCGAAGTGCCGCCAAACGCCCCCGCCCGGGTCACAGGCTTTCCCCGCCCCGGCGATGTGGTCGAGGCCGTCAATGGCGAGCGGGTGGCGACCGTCGCCGATGTCGGGCGCCTCCTCCAGGCCTCGCCGGGCGAGACGGTGCTCCGCCTCAACCGCGGTGGCCAGCGCGCCGACTGCCTGTTCCAGGCCCCGGCCCGCTGGGGCTGCCGCGCCGCCTGACCAGCGCGCGGCAGCCGGCTGCGAGCAGTCCCGATCAGGCGAGCGCGGCGCGCCGACGGCGCAGCGCGAACCCCACCGCGCCAAAGCCGGCGAGCAGCATCGCCCAGGTGGCCGGCTCGGGAACGGCGGCGGTGATGACCCGGATGTTGTCGCCCGGGCTCGAGGCCATCCAGTCGTTGATGAAGAGCGTGTTGCCGACGAAGCTGGTGCCCGGAATGTCGCGTGCCTCGAGGCCGCGCGGCGAAGGGCTGTTGTAGGTGATGGTCGGAAGCCCGAGCAGCCCGTCGGTCCCGGCGAGCTTGCTCGTCTGCCAGATCACTCCGAGGATCGGGCGGTCGAACGTCACCGAGCCGATGACGGTGCGGCTGGCGACGGGGTCGAACACCACGCCGTGGCTGGCAACGCGGGTGCCGGCGGCGATGGTGCCGCCGAGGTCGGTGACCAGCGGCGCGGGAAGCAGAACGTTCTGCTTCTCGTCCCAGGCGAACAGCGCGGTGTTGTTCTGCTGGTTGTTGTTGCCGACGGCGAAAGGCGGGGTCAGGATGATGAAGCTCCCCGGGCTGGCGGTGCCGCCGGTGATGGCGCCGCCGGTCACGGCAGCGTTGGCAGCGCCGGCGGCAGCGAGAGCGCCGGCGGCAGCGATGAGGGCAAGGGCCTTGTGCATTGGTCCGACTCCTGCGGTGTGAACTCCCATGCTTGGATCACAGCAAGAATCGTGCCAACCTCATGCCGGCCTGTCGGCGACGGAGTTTCAACAGGTTGGGAAATCGCCTTGCGCGCGTTCTGTAAGGAAATCCGACAGTTGAAGCACAATTAAGGTTAATATTGCTTCATCAGGCCACCGCAAACTCCAGAATGACCTGGTCAACAGCCAGGCTGTCGCCAGCCTTGGCATGAAGCTTCGCAACCACCCCCGCCTTCTCGGCGCGCAGGATATTCTCCATCTTCATCGCTTCGACCGTCGCCAGCGGCTGGCCAGCTTCGACCCGGTCACCCTCGTTGACAGCAATCGAGACCACCAGCCCCGGCATCGGGCACAGCAGGAAGCGCGACAGGTCGGGCGCAACCTTCGGAAGCATGTGGCGCGAAAGCTCGGCCGCGCGCGGTGTCAGCAGCCGGAACCGATACTGGCGGCCGCCATGGGACAGGCGCAGGCCGCCAGCCTCCC
>CALLWN010000326.1 GCA_938016505.1 uncultured Sphingomonadaceae bacterium | reverse complement strand
TTCGGTGGGGGGCACGCTCGAGGCGGTGCGGCTGGCGCTTGGGGCGGGGTTTGCCGCCAACCTTGCCGGGGGCTCGCACCATGCCATGCCCGATGCCGGCGCCGGCTACTGCGTGTTCAACGATCTTGCGGTGGCGGCGGTGACGCTGGTGCGGGCGGGGCGGCGGGTGCTGGTTGTCGACCTCGACGTGCACCAGGGCGACGGGACCGCGGTGTGTCTTGCCGGTGTGGAGGGGGCCTTCACCTTCTCGATCCATGCCGCGCGCAACTTCCCGGCGCGGAAGGCGGTCTCCGGCCTCGACGTGGCGCTTGCCGACGGCTGCGGCGACGACGGCTATCTCGCGGCGCTGCAGGCGGGGCTTGGCGCTGCGTTCGCGCGGGCGCGGCCGGACCTCGTGCTGGTGCAGGCTGGGGTTGACGTGCACGCCGGCGACCGGCTGGGGCGGCTGGCGCTGAGCGACGCCGGCTTGAGGGCGCGGGCGGCGCTGGTGCGGGCTGTGTGCCTTGCTGCTGGCGTGCCGGTGGCGGCGACGCTCGGCGGGGGCTATGACGACGACCTCGTGGCGCTGGGGCGGCGGCACGCCGAGACGCTGCTCGGGCTTGCAGGCATGTTGCAGGGGCATGAAAAGCCGCTTTTCCCGGAGGCCGGAGCGGCCTAGGCTTGCGGCCAACGCCAACCGAAGCGGAGCAGACCATGGCAACGGCCCTCGAGGCTGCGCGGGACGCGCGGCGAGGCTCTGTGCTCGACGACAACCCCGATCATGTGGTGGTGCGCTTTGCCGGGGATTCCGGCGACGGGATGCAGCTGACCGGCGGGCAGTTCACCATCTCTACCGCGCTTGCCGGCAACGACCTTGCGACCTTCCCCGACTATCCGGCCGAGATCCGGGCGCCGCAGGGGACCCTTTTCGGGGTTTCGGCGTTCCAGATCCACTTCGGCTCGAACCGGATCGACACCGCCGGGGACATGCCCGACGTGCTGGTGGCGATGAACCCGGCGGCGCTCAAGGTGAACCTCAGGGACTTGCGCCGGGGCGGGCTCATCATCGCCGACACTGGCGCGTTCGGCGAGCGCAACCTGGTGAAGGCGGGCTACCAGACCAACCCGCTCGAGGACGGCAGCCTTGCGCCCTACCAGCTGCTTGCGTTCGACATCAGCCGGATGACGCTGGAGGCGGTCAAGGAGTTCGGGCTGGGGAACAAGGACGCGCTCCGGTGCAAGAACATGTGGACGCTGGGGCTGGCGCTGTGGATGTTCGGTCGGCCGCGCCAGCCGATCCTCGACTGGCTGGCGCGGAAGTTCGGGCCCAACGAACTGCTGCGCGACGCCAACATCGCGGCGCTCAACGCCGGCCACGCCTATGGCGAGACGGCCGAGCTTTCGGGGCCGCTGAAGCAGTTCCGGCTTGCGCCGGCGGAGGTCGAGCCCGGCTTCTACCGGACCGTGACGGGGGCGGAGGCGCTCTCGCTCGGGCTGGTGGCGGGCGCCAAGCTCGCCGGGCTGCCGCTGTTCTTCGGCGGCTACCCGATCACGCCGGCCTCGGCGCTGCTGCATGCGCTGGCACGGCTCAGGGAATATGATGTGACGACCTTCCAGGCCGAGGACGAGATTGCCGCGATCTGCGCGGCGATCGGGGCGAGCTATGCCGGGAGCCTCGGCGTCACCTCGTCGTCGGGGCCAGGGATTGCGCTCAAGACCGAGGCGATGGGGCTTGCAGTGATGACCGAGCTGCCGCTTGTGATCGTCAATTCGCAGCGCGGCGGGCCCTCGACCGGCTTGCCGACCAAGACCGAGCAGTCGGACCTCTACCAGGCGGTCTACGGGAGGAACGGCGACACGCCGATCCCGGTGATTGCAGCGCGGAGCCCCTCGGACTGTTTCGAGGTGGCGATCGAGGCGTGCCGGATCGCGCTCATGTTCATGACACCGGTCATCCTTCTGACCGATGGCTATATCGCCAACGCCGCCGAGCCGTGGAAGGTGCCGCATGTGGCGGACTTTGCGCCGATCCCGGTGAGCTTCCACACCGAGGTGCCGGCCGAGGGCCATGTGAACCCCTATGCCCGCGACCCCGAGACGCTGCGGCGGATCTGGGTGAAGCCCGGGACCCCGGGGCTGACCCACCGGATCGGCGGGATCGAGAAGAGCCACGCGACCGGGAACATCGACTACAGCCCCGAGAACCACCAGAAGATGACCGACACGAGGAAGGCGAAGGTGGACGGGATTGCCCGCTATATCCCGGCGCAGGGGGTGGAGTGCGGCGAGGCGACGGGCGATCTCGTGGTGGTGGGCTGGGGCTCGACCTGGGGGCCCATCCGCCAGGCGGTGGCGCAGTGCCGGGCGCGGGGGATGCGCGTCTCCCATGTGCACCTGCGCCACATCTGGCCACTGCCGGCGAACCTTGGCGACCTGCTGCGCGGGTTCGGGCGGGTGCTGGTGCCGGAGATGAACACCGGGCAGCTGAAGACGCTGTTGCGCGACCAGTATCTGGTGGATGCCCGGCCGCTTTCGAAGGTGTCGGGCCAGCCGTTCCGGATCGCGGAGATCGTGGCGGCCATCGAGGAGACGCTCGCATGAACGAGATGACGAAGCCGGTGCCGGCGACGCGGCCGGAGGACTGGGCCTCGGACCAGGAGGTGCGCTGGTGCCCGGGGTGCGGGGACTATGCCATTCTGAAGGCGGTGCAGAAGACCATGCCGGAGCTTGGCGCGCGGCCGGAGACGACGGTGTTCATCTCGGGCATCGGCTGCTCGAGCCGGTTTCCCTATTACATGGAGACCTACGGCTTCCACACCATCCACGGCCGGGCGCCGGCGATCGCGACCGGCGTGAAGCTCGCCAACCCCGGCCTCGACGTGTGGATCGTGACCGGGGACGGCGACGGGCTGTCGATCGGCGGCAACCACATGCTGCACCTGCTGCGGCGCAACCTCGACTGCCAGGTGCTCTTGTTCAACAACGAGATCTACGGGCTGACCAAGGGGCAATATTCGCCGACCTCGCGGGTGGGGACGGAAAGCCCGTCGTCGCCGTGGGGGTCGGTCGAGCGGCCGGTGTTCCCGTGCGAGTTCGCGCTTGGCGCAGGCGCGCGCTTCATTGCGCGCGTGATCGACACGGCGCAGAAGCAGATGCCCGAGGTGCTGAAGCGGGCCTACCGCCACAAGGGCACCAGCTTTGTCGAGATCTACCAGAATTGCGTGGTCTACAACGACGGGGTGTTCGAGGGCTTCACCGACAGGAAGAACGCCGCCAACACCCAGATCTGGCTGGAGCATGGCAAGCCGATGCTGTTCGCCAACGGGACGAAGGGGTTGGCCGTCAACCGCGAGACGCTGCGGATGGAGGTGGTGGACACGAGCGACGGCGACGTCTCGCGCGTGGTGGTGCATGACGAGACCAACAAGGCGGTGGCGAAGATGCTGGTCTCGATGCGGTTTCCCGAGTTTCCGGTGGCGCTTGGAGTCATCTTCTGCGACCCCAGGCCCAATTTTGGCGAGGCGCTGGAGCGGCAGCGGGCCGAGCATGCGGCGGGGAAGACGGCCGATCTCGACGCGCTGTTGCGCAAGGGGCCGAGCTGGGAGGTGCGGCCGCAGGACGCCGGGCCGGCCTGAGCCCCTGCTGGCGCGGGGCGGCCTCGTCATCCTGCGGGGGATTGGCGTGCGCGCCTGCGTAGGGGGCAGGTGACGAGGCGCGTGTGCGGCCCCTGCTTTCGCCCCTGACCGGCACGGCGGATGCCGAGACCCGGCTGTTCATGCGCGTGCAGGCTGGCGATGGCGCGGCCTTTGCGCTGCTGGTGCGCGCAATCGCGGCGCCGAGCCTTGCGCTTGCGACCCGGGTGGTGGGCGATGCCGGGCTGGCCGAGGAGGCAGTGCAGGAGGCGCTGACCCGGCTGTGGCGCGAGGCGGCGCGGTTCGATACCGCGCGGGGCGGCTTCTGGCCCTGGTGGCGGCGGATCCTCGTGAACGTGGCGCTCGACGGGCGGCGGCGGCTGCGCGCGGTGGTGCCGCTCGAGGCGGCGGGCGACCCGGCCGACCCGGCGCCGGGGCCGGCGGAGCTGGCGGAAGCCGCCGAGCTCGACCGGAGGCTCGCGGCGGCGATGGCGCGGCTGCCGGCGCGGCAGCGGGCGGCGCTGGCGCTGTTCCATGGCGAGGGGCTGTCGATGGCCGAGGTGGGCGACGCGCTTGGGACCAGCGCCAAGGCGGTGGAGGGGCTGCTCGACCGGGGCCGGCGGGCGCTGAAGGCGATGATGAACGGAGAGGCGGAATGACGGGTGGCAATGTGGACGATGCGGCGCTCGACGCAGCGCTGGCGCGCTGGGCGACGGCGCCGAGCGCGGCGGGGGAAAGTGCTGCGGTCGCCCGTATCGTGGCGCATGGAGACGATCTTGCCTCGGCGATGTCGGCACCGGCCCAGCCGGCGCGGCGGCGCTGGTGGCCGGTGATGGCGGGCGGGCTGGTGGCGGCCTCGGTCGCGCTCGGCCTCCTGCTGGTGCCGCGGCCTGCAGCCGTGCCCGAGCCGGCGGCCGACCCGCAGGCGAGCTTTTGGCTTCTGTTCACGCCGATGGACGAGGAGATGCTGTTTTGACCCGGATGCTGATGAGGCTTGGGGTGGCCGCGCTGGTGGCTGGCCCCGTGATGGCCCAGACCCCGCCTGCGCCGCCTGCGCCGCTGGCGCCGCTGGCGCCGCCGGCGCCGCTGGCGCGGGCGCCGGGTGGAGCCCAGATCTTCCGCGACGAGGGGCGGGGGCCTGGCGGCGCCCCGCGGATGTTCGGCACTGTCTCGGAGGAGGGGCGGGCGGTGCTGCGCGAGGCGCTGCGGGCCTCGACCCCCGAGGAGCGGGCCGCGATCAGGGCGGCGCGCGACCGGGTGTCGGCGCTGATTGCGGCCGAGAAGCTCGATGTTGCGGCGCTGAGGCAGGCGATGGCCGAGGAGCGGCGGCTGGTCGATGCAGCGCATGCGCGGCGGCAGGCGGCGCTGCTTGCGGCGGTGCAGAAGCTTTCGCCGGCCGACCGCCGGGCCTTTGCCGAGGATGCCGGCAAGGGCCGCAGGCAGGCCGAGGAGCGGGCTGCGCAGTGGCGCGACTGGGCCGAGGCGCACCGGCAGCGGATGCGCGACATGCCCAACCCACCGCCGCCCCCACCCCCGGCCCCGCGCGGCGGCTGGTGAGATTGGCGCGGCGGCGGCTGCGAGGGCGTCTTGCGGCCGGGCCGGGGCCGCGTCATTTCGCGCGGGGGGCGGAGCTGGGAGACCGTGAATGATTGAGAGGATCCGGATCGCGATGCTTGTGGCGGCGCTGGCAGCGGGGCCGGTGGCAGCGCAGGGCCGGGGCGGCGGGCCGATGGCCGACGCCTTTGCCGGGATGTCGCCCGAGGGCCGGCGGATCATGAGTTCGGCTATGCTTGAGAACCGGGCCGACCCGGCTCGCGACGCGGTGCGCACGGCGCATGAGCGGGTGCTGAAGATCCTCGAGGCGGACCCGCTCGACCGGCGGGCGCTGGCCGAGGCGATGAAGGCGGAGGACGCGGCGTTTGTCGCGCATCTCGACCAGCGCCGCGAGCGGATGCTGGAGGCCTTTGGCGCGCTGTCGGCCGCCGACCGCCGCGCCTATGCGGCGGCGAACCGGTCGATGCAGGGGCCGGGCGCGCGCGGCGGTCGCGGGGGCATGGCCCGGAACTTCTGAGCGCGCGGGCGGCCGCGGCCGAACCGGCGGCGCGGCGGGCTCTGGCGACAGGCGGGGGTGCCCTGCGGGGCCGGTTGCTGGTCTGGCGGTCGGGCGGCGAGAGTCTGCGCCCCTGCCGCCCGCCCTTGGCTAGTAGCGGAACTCGACGGTGCCGGTGAAGGTGCGCGGCGGGCCATAGTAGCCGATGACCGAATCCCCGAACAGGGCGCCGGGGAAGTTGTAGCCGCCGACGCGGTAGCGGCTGTCGGTGAGGTTGCGGCCGTGGAGGCCGAGGCGGAGCCTGTCGTTGGCGCTGGTCCAGTTGACCGAGACGTCGACGAGGACATAGCCATCCTCGTCGAGGAGCGGAGTCTTGACCTCGAACAGCTGGTAGGCGTCGCGGAAGGCGATCATCGGGTTGACCGCGAGGGTGCCGCCGGCGAGCGCGGTTGCCCAGGTGAGGCCGGCGTTGACGGTCCAGGCCGGGGTGTTCTGGAAGAAGCGCTGGTCGGAGACGTCGACTGGCGAGGTGCCGCCGAAGATGAAGGTGAGGAACTCGCGGTAGTCGGCGTGGGTGTAGCCGATGCCGAGGTTGGCGGTGACGCCCATGGGAAGCCGCGCGGTGGCTTCCGCCTCGAGGCCCCAGATGACGCCCTTGCCGGCGTTGTCGACGAAGCTCGCGATGCCGCCCAATGCGTTGGGGACCTGGATCGTGACCTGCTGGTCCTTGTAGCTGGAGCGGTAGCCGGCGAGTGCCACGAACAGGCTGTTGTCGAGGAGATTGCCCTTGAGGCCGGCCTCGAAGGTGCTGATGGTCTCGGGGCGGTAGCCGTTGACGGTGGTGGGCGTGAAGACGGCGTCGCCGCGCATGTCGAACCCGCCCGACTTGAAGCCCTGGCCCCAGCTTGCGTAGACGTTGACGTCGGGGGTGAGGGCGTAGGTTGCACTGACGCGCGGGGTGAGTTTGTCGTCGGTGCGGTCGTTGGTGTAGTTGGTGCGGATGAGGCCCGGGATTGCGGCCGGGTTGCCGAACTCGGGCGAGCGGATGCCGACGAAGTTCTGGCGGAAGACGGTGCCGGTCTTCCTGTCCTGGGTCCACCTGAGGCCGCCGGAGAGCTTGAGGCGGTCGGTGAGATCGACCGAGACATCGCCGAAGAAGGCGATCGAGCGGGTGTCGACGTCGCCCGAGGTCAGGATGGTGAGGTTGGCGCCGCCGAGCACGGTGTCGAACGCGCCTGCGGCATTGCCCTTGAGATAGTAGAAGCCGGCGACGCCCTGGACCCGCTCGAGCGTGACGAGGGCCTGGACCTCCTGGGTGAACTGCCAGTCCTCGTAGAAGGCGGGGATGTCGAGGACCGGGCCTGGGGTGTTGTCGAAATCGATGAGGGTGTCGGTGCGGCCGCCGCGGTAGGCGGTGATCGACTTCAGCGTGAGCGCGTCGGACGCGGTGAACTCGGCGGTGGCCGAGACGCCCCAGGTGGTGACCTTGTTGTCGTCGCCGATGCCGGCGCGGGTGTCGTACTTGGAAGGGAGCGGGGCGAAGGCGGGGAGGCCGGCGAAGCCGATCTCGCGGTGGCCGTGGCGGGGGTTGGAGGTGTCGACCGTGCGGTCGCCGGCGAGGCGGAGGAAGACGCGGTCGCCGGGGGTCCATTCGGCCGAGGCGCGCAGCGCGAGCACGTCCTTGTCATAATGTTCGGCGCCGGTCGTCAGATTCTCGCCATAGCCGTTCCTGTTGTACCAGCCGACGGCGGCGCCGACGGCGAGGGTCTGGCCGACGGGGACCGAGGCGCGGACCACGGCGTCGGCCTGGCCGTAGCTGCCGAAGGCGCCGCGGACCATGAGTTCGGGCTCGCTGCCGAGGCGGTTGGTGACATATTTGATGGCGCCGCCGATGGTGTTGCGGCCGTAGAGGGTGCCCTGCGGTCCGCGGAGCACCTCGACCCGGGAGACATCGAGCAGGTCGAGGACGGCGCCCTGGGGCCGGGCGAGGTAGACATCGTCGACATAGAGGCCGACGCCGGGCTCGAAGCCCCAGAGCGGGTCCTGCTGGCCGACGCCGCGGATGAAGCTGATGAGGGTTGAGTTGGAGCCGCGGGCGACCTCGAGGGTGAGGTTGGGGGTCTGGCGCTGGAGCGCGGTGATGTCGGGGGCGCCCTGGGCTTCGAGGGTGGCACCCGAGACGACCGAGAGCGAGATGGGGACGTCGACGAGGCTTTCCTCGCGGCGGCGGGCGGTGACGATGATGTCGGACGATTCGCCCTCGGCGATGGCGGGGGCGGGCGCCTGGGCGCTCGCCGGGGCTGGGAGGAGGGAAGCGAACGCGGTGGCGAGGAGGGTGGAGGCGAGGAGGGTGGAGGCGAGGAGGCGCGCGGGGGCGGCGGACGCGATGGGGTGGGCGGACATGGCAGGGACTCCCGGAGGCTTGCTTCTGTGTTGGAGCGAGGGTTACTGAAACTTGAATCGGTTTTCAACTTGGAGGTCTGGCATGGCGGATCGGAAGGGCGGCGCGGCCGCAGGTTCCGGGCGGGCTGTTGCGCGCGCGCCACGCACGGCGCGCGGGATGCGGACCCGCCGCGCGCTGATCGATGCTGCGGCGGCCGAGTTCGGGGCGCGCGGCTTCCACGAGACCGGGATCGGCGACATCACCCGGGCGGCGGGCGTGGCGGCGGGGAGTTTCTACACCTGGTTCGATTCCAAGGAGGCGATCTTTCGCGCGGTGGTTGCCGACATGTCGGAGCAGGTGCGCGCGGCGGTGGCGCCGAGGCTCGTTGGCGTGGAGGGGGCGCTGGCGCGCGAGGCGGCTGCGCTTGCCGCCTTCCTTGGGGTGGTGGCGGCCAACCGGCTGATCTACCGGATCATCGACGAAGCCGAGTTCGTGGTGCCCGACGCACACCGGGCGCATTATGCGACGACGGTGGCGCGGATTGCCGAACGGCTGCGGGCCGGGGTTGCGGCGGGCGAACTGCGCGACGGCGTGGACGAGGTGGAGGCCTGGGCGGTTGCGGGAATGAACGTGTTTCTCGGGCTCAGATATGTGCTGTGGACGCAGGATGGCGACCCGGACCCGGCGGAGGTGGCGGCGCGCGCCAACCGGCTGCTGGCCGAGGGGCTGGCGGCCCGGCCCGCAAGCGGAGGTTCCGATGGATGATGAAGAGGCGGGGGAGGAGGAGCAGGAGACGTTCCCGCTCGGCGAAACCGAGCTGGAGGTGATGGCCGAGATTGCCGACCGGATCCGCTCGCGACTTGCGGCCGGGACGCCGCAATTCGTTCATGCTGCGGGCGTGGCCCTTCTGGTGCTCGAAAGGCTTCCGGCCACCGTTGCGGGTGGCAGGGTCTCGATCGAATGGATGGACGACGAGGGCGACGGGAACTGGACCAGCCTCGACCTTCGGATCGACGAGGAGGAAATGCGCGCCGGGCTTTGTCGGCACGTCCATGAGCCGGGGGTGGGTGGAGACACGGAATCCGGGACCCTGTTCGAGGCC
>CALLWN010000325.1 GCA_938016505.1 uncultured Sphingomonadaceae bacterium | reverse complement strand
ACGGTCGAAGGAGAGCAGGGCACAACAGTCGGCGAGACGGGGTTGAACAACCAGGTTGAATCAGTGTGCCCTCGAGCACGATTTTCTGATCTGGCTTCGATCCGCGCACTCCCATGCAGGCCAGCGGTCATCAGGCCGCACGAACAGGCCGGACAGATGGCAGCATCCGACTACGCGCCACGACGAACTTTGCCGCTTGCATCCAAAGGGGCGTCCACAGATGATTCAACGACAGCATCGAGGAGGTGCTGCTGGTGTCGGAGTTGTGGTTGTTGAGCGAGGCGCAGATGCGCCGGATCGAGCCGTATTTCCCACTGTCGCATGGCATTCCGCGGGTCGATGACCGGCGGATCGTGAGCGGCATCATCTTCGTGATCAGGAATGGGCTGCGCTGGCGTGATGCGCCGGCCGGTTACGGCCCGCACAAGACGATCTATAACCGGTTCATCCGCTGGAGCCGCCTGGGTGTGTTCAACCGCATCTTCGCCGAGCTGGCCGCCAAGGGCGGAAAGCCCGATCGGTTGATGATCGACGCCACGCATTTAAAGGCGCACCGGACGGCGGCAAGCCTGCTAAAAAAGGGGCTCTACCCAGACGTATCGGGCGCACCAAAGGTGGCCTGAACTCCAAGCTGCATGCCGTCTGCGATGGAAAGGGCCGCCCGCTGATCATGCTGCTCAGCGAAGGGCAGATGAGCGACTACAAAGGGGCTGCGCTCATGATCGATGCCTTCCCCAAGGCCAAGGCGTTGCTGGCTGACCGGGGCTACGACGCCGACTGGTTCCGCGGGGCATTGATCGCAAAAGGCATCACGCCCTGCATCCCGTCAAAGACGAACCGCAAAGTGCCCATCCCCCACGACGCGGCCCTTTATCGGCAGCGCCACAAGGTCGAGAACATGTTCGGCAAACTCAAGGACTGGCGACGGATCCACACCCGCTATGACCGCTGCGCCCACACCTTCTTCTCAGCCATCTGCATCGCCGCAACCGTCATCTTCTGGCTGCCGCAATGAGTCCTGAGCCTAGCTGTTCCGCGAGCAGCTGGGGCGCGCAGGGGCAGCAGGCCGGGTCAGCGCCAGAGCCTGGCGGCGCCCCGATGCGTGAGCGGCCGCGCCATGCGGGTGGTCCGCTTCCGGGGCCGGATTGCTCACTCGCCTCCGGGGCGGCGGCCGCGCGCGCTGCCACGGTCGAACGCGGTGCGGGTGCTGACGTCATCGGCTCGACCGCGGTGCAGCCGGTGCCGGCGCGTGGCTGCCAGCGAGGCCGCAAGGCATTGCCGCGCGGCGCAACCGTCCATCCGGGGTCGCCATGGCTCCAGCCGCCGGCGGCCCGGTGCCAGCCGCTCCCGCCCGCCCAGCCTGGCGGCGGCAGCGGCGCCCAGTCGCTCCAGCGAGCGGACCAGCGCAGGTCCGCCCAGTGCGGCGCGAAGGCAAGCCCGGGCACCCAGAACCAGCCCAGCCGCGGGTCAAACCCCCAGCGGCCATAATGGTAGACGGCCCAGCCGAATGGCTTGTCGGAAAGCCAGGTCCGACCCCAGACGGGGTGCAGGACCCAGCGCCCGTGGCGGTAGGGCTGCCAGCCGGGCGTGACGCGTGGCAGCCACACCCGGCCGAGATCGGGGTGGCGAACAAACCGCCCCCAGGGCGCGAGGGGGGCAGCAAAGGCGGAGGCCGTTGGTGCTGGCGCACCCCACCAGCTGACAGCCGACGGATAGAGCGCGCCGCCGGCCCAGGGCTCGGCGGCATCGACCAGCGCCCAGTCGCCGGGTCGGGGCGGCGATGCGGCCACCGCAGCCGCCCCGGCAAGGGCCAGAAGTGCTGCAAGGGACGCACGCGGCTGCATGCGTCAAGGCTCGCTCAGCTGCCTTGAATGGCGGTTGAACTGGCTCGCTGCGTTGCCTCTGCGCGCCGGCGCTGCATGTCTGCGACAGCAGCAGCGAGGGCCTCGTCGAGGCCGGTGGCTTCAGCCGGCGCAGCGCCGGTCCAGAGCCCGAGCCGGATCAGGCTGCCGGAGGGGAGGACGAAGGGCCGCGCGAGGGCGGCCTCGAGCGCGGCGGTCGGGTCGGCCCCCGCCGAGAGGATGACGAACTCGTCGCCGCCGTGGCGGGCGAGGATGGCGCCGTCTGGAAGCGCGGCCCGAAGCCGCCCGGCCACCGCCTTCAGAACCTGGTCGCCGATGTGGTGGCCGTGAGCGCCATTGACCGCGCGAAAGCCGGAAAGGTCGAGGAAGACGAGCCGCACGCCCGCCTGCCCAGAGGTCATGCGGGAATGGGCCCGGGCAAGGCCGCGGCGGTTGGGCAGCCCGGTGAGCGGATCGGTTTCGGCCTTGCGGCGGGCCTTGGCCGCCGCCGCCAGCGCGGCCCCGGCCACAACCCAGCCGGCGGCTGCCACCAGCCACGCCGTGCGCGCCCCGGGCTTCAGTTCCCGACCGCCTCGTTCGGGTAGGTGCCGAAGCCCTGTTCGCGCAGGATCCAGCCCGACCGGCCGTCGAGCGCGATGCGGCACCAGCGGTCGGCGCAGGTGACGATGCGGGCGACGACGCCGGGCTCGGCGCGCCACACGGCAGGAGCCGCGAGATCGGGCCGCGCATGGAGCGTGCGGGTCTCGCCAGTGACGAGAAAGGTCCGGTCGGTCGACAGCATGGCGCGGTCGAGCCAGCCTGTCTCGCCCTCGGGATCGCGGACCTGGCGCCAGACATTCCACTCCGCAATGACTTCGAGCGGTACCCCCGGCTTTCCATCCGGTCGCACCAGCGTCCATCTGGCGGGGTAGCTGGTTCCGGGCCCGGCGCGCAGGTTGGCGCGCCCGGCGCGCAGCGACATGAAGCGCGGCACGGCAAGGCCTGAGAGGTTGCGGCGGGCATCAGCGCTCATCCGCGGATCGCCCGGCTTCGGCGGCGCGGGCTGCGCCGCCGCACCGGATGCAGCCGAGGCCGCCCCGGCGACGAGGGCGGAGACAAGCCAGAATGCCGCGCGCATCACCGTTCTTCCCTAGGGCGGCAGCGCCGACGCTTGCAAGGGAGGAACAGCCTCCCCTATCGTCCGGACATGCCGGCGACCCGCTTCGAGAAATTCGATCACAAGCCGCGCGTGATCGTGACGCGGCGCCTGCCCGAGGCGGTCGAAACCCGCATGGCCGAGCTGTTCGACGTGTCGCTCAACCTCGATGATCACGCGATGACCCGCGACGAACTCGTGGCGGCAGTCGCCGAGGCCGAAGTGCTTGCGCCAACCGTCACCGACGAGATCGACGCCGCGCTCATCGAGGCCGCCGGCCCGCAGCTCAGGCTGATTGCCAACTTCGGCGTGGGGGTCGACCATATCGACCTCGGGGCTGCGCGCACCCGCGGGATCACCGTGACCAACACGCCGGGCGTTCTCACCGATGACACCGCCGACCTCGTCGTCGCGCTCATCCTCGCCACGGCGCGCCGCATCCCCGAGGGCGAGCGCCTCATCCGCGAGGGCGCCTGGAGCGGCTGGTCGCCCACCGGCATGCTCGGCCGCCGGATCACGGGCAAGCGCCTCGGCATTGTCGGCATGGGCCGAATCGGCCAGGCGGTTGCGGCTCGCGCGCGCGCCTTCGGGATGGCCATCCACTACCACAACCGCAACCGGCTGCCGAAGGCGGTCGAGGGACCACTCGAGGCGACCTGGTGGCCGACGCTCGATGCCATGCTGGCCCGGGTCGACATCGTGTCGCTGAACTGCCCGGAAACGCCCGAGACCCACCACATCATCAATGCCGCGCGGCTGAACCTCATGCAGCGTCACGCCATTCTCATCAATGTCGCCCGTGGCACCCTCATCGACGAGGCGGCGCTCGTTGCTGCGCTGCAAACCGGACGGATTGCAGGCGCCGGCCTCGATGTCTTCGAGCACGAGCCCGCCATTCACCCGGGCCTGCTCGGCCGGCCCGATGTCGTGCTTCTGCCCCACATGGGTTCGGGCACGTTCGAGGCCCGCCGGGAAATGGGCGAGAAGGTCATCACCAACATTCGCGTCTTCGCCGACGGGCACCGGCCACCGGACCAAGTCCTCGAGGAGTATTGAGGCCCGCCTCGGGGTCGCCCATGCGCGAAAAGGAACTTCGCCTCGCACTCGTCTGTTACGGCGGGATCAGCCTCGTCGTCTACATGCACGGCGTCACCCGCGAACTTTGGAAACTGCTTCGCGCAAGCGAGGCGCGCCTTGCCGGGCGGGGAGTGGCCTCGGGCGACAGCGAGCCGGTCTGGCAGGCGCTTCTCGACGCGATCGGCGAGCAGGTCGATCTCCGGGTCATTGTCGATGTGGTTGCCGGCGCGAGCGCGGGTGGCATCAACGGGATCCTGCTCGGTGCCGCGATCGTCGAGGGGATCGACCTCGAGCCTGTCGCCGACATGTGGCTCGACGGCGCCGACATCGACCGCCTGCTCGACCCAGACGCCCGGCCCGGAAGCCGTCTGGTCGATTTCTACAAGGAGCCTGTTGCCTGGTACGCGCGTCGCCGGTCGGAAACGCTGGCCACCCTCAAGGCCGACCGGGTGGGGCGGGAGGTGGCGGACAAGCTCGGCCGGTTCATCCGCAGCCGCTGGTTCAAGCCACCCTTCTCGGGCCCCGGTCTCGTCGCCATGCTCGACGACGCGCTTGCCGCAATGCAGGCCCTTCCGCGCGGCCCGACGCTTCTGCCGGCCACGCTCGGCTTTGACCTCTTCGTGACCGTCACCGACTATTTCGGAGCAACCGGGACGATTCCCATCCATTCACCCCCGCTGATCAAGGAAACCGAGCACCGCCGGATCCTCGCCTTCCGCGCCCCGCCTGTCGCTGGGCTCGCTGGCCATGCCGGGCACGGCCGCGGCCTGCCCCCCCGCCAGCTGGCAAGCCGGTTGAGCCTCGTCTTTGCGGCGCGGGCAACCTCCTCATTTCCGGGCGCCTTTCCCGCCGCATCGCTCGCCGAGATCGATGCCCGCGCCGAAGCCACCGGCACCGCCTGGCCCGACCGCGACTGGCTGGTCGAAACCCAGCTGCGCGGCGACCGGCCCGCCGAGGAGGTGCTGCTGATCGACGGCAGTGTCCTCAACAATGCGCCGTTCGGGCCGGCGATCGACGCCATCCGCATGAAGCCGGCCTACCGCGAGGTCGACCGCCGCTTCGTCTACATCGACCCGAAGCCGGGGGTTGATCTTCTCGGTGGCGGCATCGGCCGCAACCGTCCGCCCGGCTTTCTGACCGCGATGCTCCGGGCGCTTGCCCAGATCCCGCGCGAGCAGCCCATCCGTGACAATCTCGAGGCGATCGCCCGGCTGTCGGCAGCGGCGGCGCGCGCCCGCGCCGTCATCGAGGAGATGACGCCCGATGTCGATGCCGCGGTCGCCCGGGCGGTCGGGCCGCGGTTTCTGCTGCTGCCGCTCACGCCGGCCCGGCTGGCGCGGGCGCGCGATCATGTGGCGAAGCTTGCCGCCAAGGAGGCGGGCTATGCCCACGCGGCCTACCGTGGCCTGCATCGCGCCCTCGTGCTGGCAGACAGCGCCAGCCTGCTGGCCGCCGCAGCCGAAGTGGGCGCTGATGCCGGGCGGCGGATGGCCGACCGGCTGGGACGCGCCGGCGATCTTGCCGCGCCCGACCCGCTGGATGTCCGCTATCGGGTGCGGCGGCTCCGGTTTCTCATCCGACGCCTCAATGCCGCCATCGAGGCGACCGAGGACGATGCCACGCGGCAAGCCCTCGAGAGCCTCAAGGCGACGGCCTATCTCATCGATGCGAGCTATGCCGCCGCGACAGCTGTCGAACGCTTCTCCAACGCGACCCGCACGGCGGCCGGCAGGCTGTTCGATGGTGACTTCGCGGCCGCGGCCCCGGCGCTGGCGAGCCTCGCGTCCGATCTGCGCCTTGATGAACGCGATGCGGCTGCCGACGCCCGGCTGCTCGAGGCGCTCGCTGCAAGCGGACTGCCGGGGACCGAACGGCGTGCAGCGGTGCGCGACTGGCTGGGCTATCCCTTCTATGACATTGTCCTGCTGCCGCTGCTCGCCGACGAAGGGCTCGACAGCCTCGACGAGATCAAGGTCGACCGGATCTCGCCCGATGACATGGCCCTCCTCGCGTCCGCCGGCATCCAGCCCGAGCTCAAGGGCTGGCAGCTCAATGCCTTCGGCGCCTTCTTCAGCCGCGCCTGGCGCGAGAACGACTATCTGTGGGGCCGCCTCAACGCCGCCGAGCGGCTGGTCGACATTCTCCTGAGCGCAGCACCGCGCGACTGCCGGGCAAGGACCCAGGCCGACCGCTGGAAAGCGCGGCTGTTCCGCGCCATAGTCGCGGGCGAGCGGGACCGACTCGGTGAAGCCGGCCCGCTTCTCGACATGCTTGACCGGGGGCTTGCACGATGGGCGGAAGCGGACGCGACGGGCTAGACCCCGCTGGCTGGCGCCTTGACCGGCGCGCCCTGCTCCGCGCAGCGGTCGCAGGAGCCAGCCTTGCCGCTGCACCGGGCTTTGCCCGCAGCGCTGCCCGCTATGTCGCGCTCGAGGACATGCTCGATGGCTGGATCGCCGCCAAGCGGATCCCCGGCGCTGTCGTGGCCATCGTCCGGCCGGGTCGGTTCCGGCCAGATTTCGTGAGCGCCGGCCAGACCGCCTTCGAGGCCGGCCGGCCGGTGGACCGGCACACGCTGTGGCGCATCTACTCGCAGACCAAGCCGGTGACCGGCGTCGCCGTCATCCAGCAGGTCGCTGCCGGCCGGTTCGGCCTCGACACGCCGCTCGGCGACCTCGTCCCCGAGTTTCGCACCATGCAGGTTCTGCGCGATCCGGCCAAGGGCATGGATTCGCGCCCCGCCGAAGGGCCGATCCGGGTCCGCCACCTCCTCACCCACACCGCCGGGTTCAGCTACCACATCATGGGCAATGACCCGCTGGAACAGGAATATCGCCGGCGCGGTCTCCTTCCCATCGGCAATCTCGGCCTCGGCCTGTCGCCGCTCGACGGCCCGGTGCCCGATCTCGACGGGTTTCTCCGCGCACTTGCCCAACTGCCGCTGCGGTTCGACCCGGGCACGGCCTATCGCTACTCGGTCGGCCTCGACGTCGCCGGCGGCATGCTCCAGCGCGTGCTCGGCGTGCCCTTCGACCGCGTGCTCGAGCGCCAGCTCCTCGCCCCGCTCGGCATGCGCGACACCGGCTTCATGGTGCCTGCAGCCAGTGCGCCGCGGCTCGCCGCGCTCTATTCCTGGCAGAACGAGAGGGGTGAGAGGCTGGCCGAACCCATGCTAGCCGACAGGCCGGAGGACAGCGCCTGGCTCCGTCCGCCGCCGCTTCCTGCAGGCGGCGCCGGTCTTGTCTCCTCGGCCGAAAATTATGCCCGGTTCGCCCAGATGCTCCTGAACGAGGGGGTGTTCGAGGGCCGCACCATCATGCCGCGCGCGGCCGCCCGCCAGGCGATGGCGAACATGCTGCCGCCCGGCCTCTTCTTCGACAAGGTGAAGGGCTATGGCGCGGGCGGGCAGGTCATTCTCGCCGACAGCCGCGCCGCGCCTGCCGGCACGGTTTCCGGCACCTTCGGCTGGGGCGGGGCGGCGGGCACATTGTTCCATGTCGATCCGCTGCGCGAAGTCGGCGTCGTGCTCATGCTCCAGGGGCTCGCCCTGCCGTTCGACCAGGGCACGGGTCTTCAGACCGCGCTCAACGCGGAGTTTGCCGCCGGCCGCCTCTAGCCGCGGATCCTGACCGAGAGCGCGTGCGCTGCCAGGCCCTCGGCATCGGCAAGGGTTGCCGCTGCCGCCCCGAGCGCAGGAAAGGCTGAGGGCGGCACCTCGAGAAAGGTGGTGCGCTTCATGAAATCGCGCACCGAAAGACCGGAGGCGAACCGGGCCCGCCGCCCCGTGGGAAGCACATGGTTGGGCCCGCCGACATAGTCGCCGATGGCCTCCGGCGTCATTTCGCCGATGAAGACCGAGCCCGCGTTGCGGATGGCTGTGAACAGCGGCGCCGGCGCGGCGACCATCAGTTCCAGATGCTCGGGCGCCAGCGCGTCGACAAGCGCTGGCGCCTGCGCAAGCTCATCGACGAGGATGATGGTGCCATGCGCCTCCCAGCTCGCCCGTGCCGTCGGCTCGGTCGCAAGCGTTGGCAGCAGCCGTTCCACCTCGGCGACGACCGCCTCGGCCAGCGTCGGGCTGTCGGTCAGAAGGATCGCCTGCGCCAGCGGGTCATGCTCCGCCTGCGACAGGAGATCGGCTGCGACATAGGCCGGCCGGGCCGAGGCATCCGCCACCACCAGCACTTCCGACGGGCCGGCCACCATGTCGATGCCCACGCTGCCGTAGAGCTGGCGCTTGGCTTCCGCGACAAAGGCATTGCCCGGCCCGACGATCACGTCGCAGCGCGGCACCGGGTCAATCCCCAGTGCGAGCGCGGCAACCGCCTGGGCGCCGCCGATGCGGAAGATGCGGGAGACCCCAGCAAGCTCGGCTGCCAGCATCACCTCCGGAACCAGCGCGCCGCCGCGCGCGGGTGTCACCATCACCAGCTCGTCCACGCCGGCCACCCGGGCGGGGATGGCGTTCATCAGCACCGAGGACGGGTAGGCGGCGCGCCCTCCGGGCACATAGAGGCCGGCGCGCGCGACTGCCGTGTGGCGCACCCCCATCCGCACGCCCGCGCCATCAATCGTCTCCGAATCCTCGGGCCGCTGGGTCTCGTGGAAGGCGCGGATGCGCGCGGCAGCGAGTTCGAGTGCCCGCCGGACGCCGGGTGCCACCCGCGCTGCGGCCGCCGCGCGGTCGGCCGCCGGCACCTCGGCATCGGCCTTGCCGAGCGCTACGCCGTCGAACCTGAGGGTCAGCTCGGCAATCGCGGCGAAGCCTTCCGCCCGCACCCGGGCGATGATGGCAGCGACCTCGCCGGCGATGTCGGTGCTGCCCTCGCGCGTGTCGGCGACGAGGGCAGCGAACGAATCGGCAAATCCGGGATCGCGCGTGGACAGACGCCTCACCATGGCCGGCCTCAGGCCGCCTGCGCAGCAGCTGGGGCAGGGAGCGCGGCTGCCATGTCCCGGATCAGCGCGGCAACGGCCGGGTTGGTCTTCATCGCTACCCGGTTGACGACAAGCCTCGAGGTCACCTCAAGAATGACAGCGTGCTCGACGAGACCGTTCGCTTCGAGCGTGCGCCCGCTCGAGACGAGGTCGACGATGAGCGGTGCGAGACCCATGGCCGGGGCAAGCTCCATTGCCCCGTTGAGCTTGACGCATTCGGCCTGGATCCCGTGCGTTGCAAACCAGGCCTTGGTGAGCGCGGGATATTTGGTGGCGACCCGCACATGGCTCGGGCTCTCGAGGTCGAACCCGGCATCGGCGGGTCCGGCGAGCGACAGCCGGCAGCGCCCGATCCCGAGATCGAGCGGGACGTAGAGCTCGGAATAGCCGAATTCCGCCACCACGTCGTTGCCGACGATCCCGATGGCGGCCGCACCAAAGGCCACGAATGTCGCTGCGTCGAAACTGCGCACCCTGATGATGTCGAGCCCTGGCCGGGACGTCGAAAAGCGCAGCGCGCGGCCCGATTCGTCGCCGAGGGCCGGGTCGGGGTGGATCCCGGCCCGCACGAGCAGGGGCAGCGCCTCGCCAAGGATGCGGCCCTTGGGCAGTGCGAGGGTCACGGGGACGAGAGCAGGCGAGCGCGACAGCATGGCGCGGCCATTTGCCGGGCCAATCGCGCCGTTGCAACCACGCCGCCTTCGCCCTATTGTTCGCATATCCACCACCCTTCATGGCGAGCACATGCAGGGCTCCCCGGGCCGGCTCCGGGGGGTGGTGGAGGGATTTGGCCGGTCGGGTTCTGGAGAGGCATGACGGACGCCTTGGCGCAAGCGCGGGAGCTGATCGAGCCGGTGGTTGCGGCCGCCGGCCTTGCGCTCGTGCGCGTGGCGCTGACGGGCGGCAGAGATCTGACCCTCCAAGTGATGGCGGAGGATCCGGCGACCGGCCAGCTCACGCTTGACCAGTGTGCCGAGCTGTCGCGGGCGCTGTCGGCCGTGCTCGATGCAGCCGACCCGTTTCCGGGGCCCTATCGGCTCGAGGTGTCTTCCCCCGGGATCGACCGACCGCTCACCCGGGTCGCGGATTTCGCCCGGTTCGCGCCGCATCGCGCGCGGGTCGAGCTTGGTGCCGGAATCGCGATTGGCGGCGCGGTGCGCAAGCGGTTCCAGGGTGCGCTGGCGGGCGTGGACGGCGCCGACATCCTGCTCGATGCCGAGGGCATCGGCATGGTAAGGCTGCCTTTTGCCGATGTCCGTTCGGCCAAGCTGCTCTTGACGGACGCGCTCATCGCGGCAACGACGCCGCTCGACATGCAAGGTGCAGACGTCGTCGTCGAGCAAGCGGCGGATGGCCGCACGACAACCCGAAAGCCCGGACAGGTACGCCAATGACCCCGATCGCCGCCAACAAGGCCGAACTCATCGCCATTGCCGACGCGGTCGCCCGCGAGAAGTCGATCGACCGCATGATCGTCATCGAAGCGATGGAGGAGGCGATCCAGCGTGCGGCCCGGGCCCGCTA
>CALLWN010000324.1 GCA_938016505.1 uncultured Sphingomonadaceae bacterium | reverse complement strand
CGGCGCGGCTGTCAACGAACTCATACATGAATCTTTGGAATTCGGGTGGGATGGTCGGGGATTGACCGAGGCGGCGAGTCAGGTTGTGGAGAAATTGACAGAGCCGGAGCTTGCGTCGGGCGGCGGCAAGCTGTTCGCCGGCGGCCGGCTGCGCCGGCTGCGGCTGCGCCTCGGGCTGACCCAGGCGCGCATGGCCGAGGAGCTCGGGGTCTCGGCCTCCTACCTCAACCTGCTCGAGCGCAACCAGCGCCCGCTGACCGCTGCGGTGCTGCTGCGGCTGGCCGAGGCCTATGATCTCGACATCCGCGAGCTGACCGGGGCCGACAGCGACCGCCTCGCGGCCGATCTGGTGCGCCTGCTCGAGCGGCATGCCCCCGCGCCGGTCGGCCGGGCCGAGGCACGCGAGTTCGCCGACCAGCACCCGGCGATCGCGGCAGCGCTGATCCGGCTGGCCGAAGCCTCGCGCGAGACCGGGCCGGCGGCCGAGGCGCCGCCGCCGCCACTTGCCGCCGTGCGCGCCCACCTGCTCGAGCGGGCGAACCATTTTGCAGCACTCGACGGCCATGCCGAGGCGCTTGCCGACGAACTCCGGCTTTCGGGCCAGTCGCTCGATGCCGCGATCCGCGACCGGCTGCGCGCCCGCCATGGGCTGGTGGTGCGGCTGCTGCCGCTCGACGTGATGCCCGACCGGCTGCGCCGGCTCGACCTGCACGCCCGGCAGGTGCATCTCTCCGAAGCGCTCGATGGCGCGTCGCGCACCTTCCAGCTTGCAGTCCAGCTGGCCGATCTCGAGGCGCGGGGGCTCATCGACGCCGAGCTTGCCGCAGCAGCGCCGGCGCTCGCGCCGGCCGGGCCGGTCGCCGAGCGGCTGCTGCGGCTGAACCTCGCCAACTACTGGGCGGCTGCCCTGATGATGCCCTACGCCCGGTTCCACGCGGCGGCCGAGGCGCTGGGCTATGATCTCGAGCTGCTGCAGGCGCGCTTCTCGGCCGGGTTCGAGCAGGTGGCGCACCGGCTGACCACGCTGCAGCGGCCAGGCGCGCGCGGGATCCCGTTCATGATGATCCGCGCCGACCGGGCCGGGCAGGTCTCGAAGCGGCTGGCGGCTGCGGCCATGCCCTTTGCCCGCGACGGCGGCCGCTGCCCGCTGTGGGTGCTGTTCGAGGCCTTCGCCCAGCCGGGGCGGATCCTGACGCAGGTGGCCGAGGACGAGGATGGCGCGAAGATCTTCACCATCGCCCGCACCGTGCGGCCGCAGGTGACGCCGTGGGGGGCCGAGCGGCCGAGCTTCGCGATCGCGCTCGCCTGCGCGCTCGACCATGCTGCGGGCCTCGTCTATGCGGCCGGAGTCGACCTGGCGCAGCAGCGTGCCGTGCCGGTCGGCCCGTCGTGCAATGCCTGCCTGCGGCGCCAGTGCCGCCAGCGCGCGGCGCCGCCCGATGGCGCGGCCCTGCGTCTCGACCCCCTCGGGCGCGGGCTGACCCCTTACGAGTTTTAGGCACAAGTTCTGGGACGGGAGACAGGGATGGCGGTGGCGGGTGTCGAGATTCGCGGCGAGGTGCGCGAGGGCTGGGCGGAGATCCTCTCCGACCCCGCGCTGCTGTTCCTCGCCAACCTGCACCGGCAATATGAGCCGACCCGGCAGTCGCTGCTGGCGGCGCGCGCCGAGCGGGCGAAATGGTGGCGGGCGGGAAACGCGATCGACTTCGCGCCCGAGACCTCGGCGGTGCGCACCGGCGACTGGACGGTGCGGCCCGCGCCTGCCGATCTTCGCGACCGGCGGGTCGAGATCACCGGACCCTGCGACCGCAAGATGGTGATCAACGCGCTCAACTCGGGTGCGAAATGCTTCATGGCCTGCCTCGAGGACGCGACTGCGCCGACGTTCGCCAACATCATCGAGGGGCAGGTGAACCTGCGCGATGCGGTCAATGGCACCATCGCCTTCGAGGACAAGGGCAAGGCCTACCGGCTGAATGCCGAGACCGCGGTGCTCATCTGCCGGCCGCGCGGCTGGCACCTGCCCGAAGCGCACATCCTGGTGGATGGCGAGGAGATGGCGGGTGCCCTCGTCGACTTCGGCCTCTATGCCTTCCACAATGCCCGGGCGCTGGTGGCGAAGGGCTCGGGGCCCTATTTCTACCTGCCGAAGCTCGAGCATTATCTCGAAGCCCGGCTGTGGCGGAATGTCTTCGTGACGGCCGAATCGGTGCTCGGGCTGCCGCTGGGGACCATTCGGGCGACGGTGCTCATCGAGACGTTGCCCGGGGCTTTCATGGCGGATGAGATCCTGCATGAGCTGCGCGACCACATCGTCGGCCTCAACTGCGGGCGGTGGGACTATATCTTCAGCTATATCAAGACCTTCGCCCATGACCCCACGAAGATCCTGCCCGACCGGGCGAGCGTGACCATGGCAGTTCCGTTCATGGCCGAATATGCGAGGCATGTGATTCGCACCTGTCACCGGCGCGGGGCGCATGCGATGGGGGGGATGTCGGCCTTCATCCCGGTCAAGGACGACGAGGCACGGAATGCGGCGGCCTTTGCCGCGGTGCGCGCCGACAAGGAGCGCGAGGCCATGCTGGGGCATGACGGCACCTGGGTGGCGCACCCGGGGCTGGTGCCGGTTGCGATGGAGGTGTTCGACCGGCTGATGCCGGGTGCCAACCAGCTCCATGTCATCCCCGAGGGCGAGGCGACCGCCGAGGCACTGACGACGCCCTGCGCAGGGCCGCGGACGGCGGCGGGGCTTGCCTTGAATGTGAACGTCGCGATCGGCTACATCGCTGCTTGGCTGCGCGGCCAGGGGGCCGTGCCGCTCCACAACCTGATGGAGGATGCCGCGACCGCCGAGATCAGCCGGACCCAGCTGTGGCAGTGGCGCCGCCACGGGGTGGTGCTCGACGATGGCGAGACGGTGACTGCGGCGCGGATCGAGGCCGAGATCGCCCGCCAGCTCGAGGTGTGGAAGGGAGAAGTGGGGGACAATTTCTTTGCGGCGGGCAAATATCGCGAGGCGGCGACCATTCTCGCCGATCTTGTGATGGCCGATGCGCTTCCCGACTTTCTGACGACCCCGGCCTATCGGCGGTTCATGGCGGGGTGATGGGGTTCGCGCCTAGCCGGGGGCCTGCGCCGGATGCGGAGAGTGTGGTGGATCAGCCGACCGACTTCAACGCCGCAGCGGAGCCGCTCGACCTTGCCGCGCTGGCGCGCCAGCTGTGGGCTGCGAAAGGGTGGCTGCTGGTGCTGACTGCGGCGGCGCTCGGC
>CALLWN010000323.1 GCA_938016505.1 uncultured Sphingomonadaceae bacterium | reverse complement strand
CGCCAATGTAGAGCATCGGGGCCTCGTCGCGCTCACCCTCGCCGATGACGACCGTGCCGTCGAAGGCGAGGCGGTTGAGCGCGTCCCGCATGGCCGTGACCGCAGCCTGGTCGGCCGACTTTTCGTCGCCGCGGCCAATCCAGCGCGAGGCCGCGATTGCGGCATATTCGGTCACCCGCACCATCTCCAGCACCAGAACCCGGTCGAGCACATGGCTCGAATCGAGTGGCGGGGGAGTCCGCGGCTTCAGAAGCGTTGCCATTCCTATCCCTCCGTCGGCAGCAGTGGCATGATGAGGGGGGGCTCGGCAACCGCCGAAAGCTCCGCCATCCGAACCACGGCCGCCCTCGCTGCAGTTTCAGCACATTCGTGCGTCACCATGACGACAAGGGCGGTCCCGTCGGCGCCGCTCGCCGGCTGGTTCAGGCTCTCGATCGAAACCCCGGCATCGCGCAGGATGGCCGTCAGGTCGGCGAGCACGCCAGGCCGGTCGGCGACCCGCAGGCGGAGATAGTAGCGGCCGACGCGCTCGGCGGCGCTGGCAACCGGCAGTGGCACAAGTGCTGCGGCCGCGGTCGAGAAGGCCGGGCCGGACTCGCCGCGGGCAATCGCGATGAGGTCGGCGACGACGGCGCTCGCCGTTGGCCCGGCCCCAGCGCCAGCACCAACGAACAGGAGCCTGCCCACAAAATCGCCCTCGGCAACCACCGCATTGAGGGGACCGGTGACGCTGGCGAGCGGATGGGCGCGCGGCACGAGGCAGGGCGCGACCCGTTCGGCGAGCGCGTCGCCGACCCGCTCGGACAAGCCGACAAGGCGGATCTCGTAGCCGAGCGCCTCGGCCTGGCGCACATCGGCAAGCCGGACATGGCGAATGCCTTCAACCTGCACCCGGGCGAGGTCTGGCGGGGTTCCGAATGCGAGCGCGGACAGCAGTGTGAGCTTGTGCGCGGCATCCACCCCGTCGATGTCGAAACCCGGGTCGGCTTCTGCGAAGCCCTGCGCCTGCGCGTCGGCAAGAACATCGGCGAACTCGAGCCCCTCTGCCGCCATGCGCGAGAGGATGTAGTTGCACGTGCCGTTGAGGATCCCGTAGACCCGGGAGAGCCGGTTGGCAGCAGCGCCCTCGCGCAGCCCCTTGATGACCGGGATTCCACCAGCGACCGCAGCCTCGAACCGCAGCGCGGTGCCGGTCCCTTCCGCAAGGCTGGCGAGTTCGAGGCCATGATGCGCGAGCATCGCCTTGTTCGCAGTGACAAGTGGCTTGCCGGCGCCGAGCGTGGCCCGGGCCAGCGTGAGCGCCGGGCCATCGGCACCACCGACCAGTTCGACGACGAGATCGACATCCGCGCGCGCCGCAAGCCGGGTCGCATCATCCTCCCAAGCGAAGCCTGAAAGATCAACGCCGCGCGTGCGCTGGCGGTCTCTCGCGGAGACCGCAACCACCCTGATCGGCCGGCCGGCCCGCGCGGCGACGAGATCAGCGTTGGCCGCAAGCAGCCGGATCACCCCCGCCCCGACGGTGCCGAGCCCGGCAAGACCGACATTGAGGGGCGTGGGCAACGGGGAAAGGGGCACGGGGGAGGCGGGCATCACCCCTGCCCTAGCCGGCGGGCTGCCGATGCGGAAGGGGTCAGCCCTGGAGCGGGTCCTGCGAGCCGGTGGGGACAAGGCGCAGGCCCATCCGCGGCCGCGGCGCCTGGCCGTTGCGGTTGAGCGCGGTCGGGTCGCTGCCGCGCGCGCCGTCGTACAGCGACCGATCGGGCCGGTTTGCCGCCCCCCCGAAACATGCGGCGAGCCCGAGGAGGTCGTTCGCGAGCCAGCGCGCAGCGTCGCGCTCGGCGTCGGTCGCGCCGGCAAGCCCTTCAATCACGCGGTCAAGTGTCTCGGCAACCGGCGTGCCGCCGGCATCGAGCGCAGCCTTCTCCCGGGCGAGCCGGGCAAGTGCGGTCTCGAATGCGGCGAGTGCGGTCCGGAGCCGGATGGCGCGATGCTCGGCCCAGGCGTCAGGCGACCCTGGCCCCCAGGAGTCCACGAGGGCCTTGCCTGCCGCCCTGCCAATCTCACCCAGAAAGGCGATGCGGTCGGGGGTCATGTCGAGATTGAGCCCGCCCTCGCGGTCGGGGTTCAGGCGAACGGTCGCGATCCGCGGCCGGCAGGTGGCCATGGTCATCAGCAGATTCTCGTGGGCGTTGCGGGCGGTGTCGACAATCGCCATGGCGAAGGCGCCAAGGCCATCGGCCCCGAGGTCGACGCGCCATTCCGGCGCAGTGCGCGCGAACCGATCCGCCGTGCGCGTCTGAAGGTCGAGTTCCACCCGGTCTTCGGGCCCGTCGCCGAGGGTCTGCCCGGGCGCGGCATCGGCGAGGTTGATGCAGAGGGTCGGACGGGTGGGAATGATCCCGTCGAAGAGCGTGACGGGAAAGTTGGACGTGATCCCGCCGTCGGAGAAGAGGCAGGGCCGGAGCACGGGAGTTCCGTTCGCGTCCCGCTCCCCTGCGGCTCCGCTCGTGTCGTCGCAGACCAAGGCGTGCAGCGGCACGGCCGAGAGCAGGAACGGAAAGGACAGCGACATCCGCACGCCGAGCAGGACCGGCAGGTCCTCGGGGTGGGGCAGGCGGTGGAAGACCAGCCCTTCGCGCGTGATCTGCGCCAGTTCGGCCAGATCGGTTCGGCCGGCACGACGGTGGAACTCGGCGGTCGCCTCGGAGGCTTCCACCATCCATTCAACGACTGGCGCCGGCAGCACCCGCTTCAGCTCGTCGGCTTGGAAGTAGAGCCTGAGACCGGGCGGCTCGAGGAAGGGGAAGCGGTGCGGAACCTGGTGGGACAGGTTGGTCGCCGTGAGAACGAGGTCGATCGCGCGATCGGTGCACCAGGCAAGCTGGCCTGGTTCTGCCTCCTTGCCGTCGCGCAGCCGCCCGCACCAGAGGTCGCCGATCGTCAGCGGCCGCTTGCCTCCTTCCCAGAGCCCGGCGGCCTGCTGGATCTTGAGATGGAGCCAGTCGGCGAGCGCGCCCCCGGCAAGCACGGCCTGCGCCTTCGCTTCGGGCGAAGTTGGCTCCGAGGCCGGCTCTTCCCACAGACTCCTCGTCGTTCCGTTGCACAGGCCGAACCCGTTGCGCCTGAAGTTCGCGACGATGCCGTTTCGCCAGAAGCGCAACCGGGCGTAGAGCAGCAGGGGAAGGATCACGCCGAAAACCGGGAGCGCCAGCAGCAGAAGGAGCAGCAGAAGCAGCAGCGCGCCGAGCAGCACCCCCTTCGCCGCCATGAGGGCTGTCAGCACGGCGACGATCATCCCGACAGCGAGCGCGAGCATCGCCACCGCCGCGGCGAGCCAGACGCCGCCAAGCAGATCGCCGAGCCGCGCCAGAAGGAAGCGGAAGGGCGAACCTGCGGGAAGCCAGTCCCACAGCGCCCGCTCGAGCGGGGCCACCCGCGGCTCGGCCTGGAAGAGGCGACGGAAGCTGGTGCCTGCGTGTGCGGCCCGCGCGCCGCCGACTTCTTCGGGAATGGCAGCGATCGTCTCATCGAACGCGCCGGGATTGAGCCCGGTTTGCCGGCCGAATTCGGCTGCCGCAGCAACCCCCGCAGCGATCGCCCCGGCGGAAGCCCCGCCGATGTCGCGGAACCGGAAAGTCCGCGCCAGCTCGACCAGCGCCCTGGGGTAGACGATTCCCGAGGTCACGCCCCCGCGCAGCACCAGGTCACATTCGGGTGACGGCCCCACAGCGCCCCTCCGTATCGGAAGAGAGGTCTAGCAGCTTGCCGGGCGGCAGGGAATGCCGAGCCTCGATCCTGGAGCAAACCCGGACCCCGCCGCGGCGGGGCGCCGCGGCGCCACGCGCTCAGGCGGCCTTGGGTGCCATGATCATCAGCATCTGCCGGCCCTCCATGCGCGGGGCCTGCTCGATCTTGGCATATTCGGCCGAGTCGTCGCGCACCCGCTCGAGCAGCCGAAGCCCAAGCTGACCATGCGCAAGCTCGCGCCCGCGGAAGCGCAGCGTCAGCTTGACCTTGTCGCCCTCTTCGAGAAACTTCCTGACCGACCGCATCTTGACCTCATAATCATGGTCATCGATGTTCGGCCGCATCTTGATTTCCTTGATTTCCTGAACCTTTTGGGTCTTGCGCGCGGCAGCGGCCTTCTTCTGGCTCTCGTACTTGAACTTGCCGACATCGAGGAACTTGCAGACCGGCGGGTCGGCGTTCGGGGAGACCTCGACGAGATCGAGCCCAACCTCCTGTGCTGCCGCAATGGCTTCGCGGGTGTACATGATGCCCAGATTGTCACCATTCTCGTCAATCACCCTGACCTTGGGAACGGTGATGAACTCATTGTAGCGCGGGCCATTGAGCGTCTGGGGCACGGGCATCATCGCGCGGCGGCTGAACGGGGATCGGATGGTCGTCTCTCCTTGAAAGAAAATCCAGGCAATGAAGATAGCGTGGCGACGGCAGGGCGTGAAGGGGAAAGGCTGCCTCAGCAGCCTGCCGACAGCGGGTTGCATGGCATTTCACCTCTTGACCGTGCCGAAACGGCCACCCTTCAGCGCTGCGATGCGGTCGGGCTCCGCAGCCTCGATTGCGGCGCGATCAGGCGCGACACGATTGCCGCAGGGCTGGCGCGACCGGAGCAACGGCATGCGGCCGAGCACCATCGTGTGACGGGTCTTCGTCCTCTGGAACCGGAGGGGAGCAGACACGATAACGCGTTCGATTCCGGCGCCGAGAGAACGGGCACGTGCTGCCCATCTCACGACCGTCAGACGCTGGCTCGGGCGGCTTTGGGCTGGTGTCCGGTGAGCTGTTGGCGGACGCGGGCGAGCGGCCGCTCGATGAGCAACCACACGAGCGCCGCCCAGCCGAGCGAAAGAGCGGCCGCCAGCAGGGCAAGTTGCATCAATCCAAGGCCCGGCAGATTGTCGCGCAGAGCCCAGATGATGACATGGTGGCAGAGATAGAGCGTGTAGGACCACACTCCCACCCTGCGCACCCAAGCCCATTGGAGCGGCCGGAACAGGGGAAGATCGGCGCGTGCGACGGCATAGTGGAACAGGATGAAGAGCGAGGCGCCCTGGAACGTATACCGCCAGGTTGCGCGAAAGGCTTCATCCCGGATTATGAAGGTCACAGCAAGTATAGCCAGCGCACATCCGATCAGGAGCCACATGCCAGACCGATCGGGCATGCGCGCACCAAGGTCCGTCTTCCACAACATCAGCGCGAGAACGCAGCCCCACAGCAGCGAATCGAAGCGGGTATCAGTCGAGACATAGATGACCCATTCGCTTGAGCCGAGAACATGGTAACGAAAGATGCGCCACGCCAGAATCGCAACCAGCATGCCACCGAAATGCCAGAGCCGCAGCCTGCCACGGGCAAATGCCATGAAGACGACCGGAAAGACAAGGTAAAAGTGCTCTTCAACTGCAAGCGACCAGAGGACCCGAAGCCCTTCAACTCCGGAAGTCCTGTCGCCAGTGGCGACCGCAAAATAATTATAAAAAAAGAAGAGCTGGGAGAGCAGCGCAGCCGGATCGAGATCGGCGGGCACGAGCCCGCCCAATGCGAGCGCCACCGCGCCCGTCATGGTGACAAGGAGAGGCGGCATCAGCCGTAGCACTCGCCTTGCGTAGAATGCCTTGAGCGAGATTGAGCCGAACCTGTCCTGCTCGCGGCTGAGCAGGGTGGTGATGAGAAAGCCCGACAGGAAGAAGAAGATGGTGACACCGAACCCGCCGGGAACCGGGACATGGAACCCGACGTGGGACACGAACACAACCCCGACTGCGATCGCCCGAATCCCGTCAAGCGAGGGAATGGCACCCATCTCGGCGGCAACGGTGCGGGGCCTGGAGGCCGCGAGGCACGAAACGGAATGCTCCGTCATGTCCAGTCCTCCATCTTCGCGACTGCGCACCTCTTGGCAGCGCCGCGACTGTTCGACAATGGCGGCGCAAGACGACGCCATGCCGGTCGCCGGGGCAACCCCCGGCAGCCATGACTTGAGCGGTAACGGGAGACTCCCATGCGACTGAAGAGCAAGGTGGCAATGGTGACAGGAGCGGCGAGCGGGATCGGCCGGGCCATTGCCGAGGCCTTTCACCGCGAGGGTGCGAAGGTCGGCATCGCCGATCTCGCCCACGACCGGGCCCTCGAGGTGGCACACGCGCTCGACCCTTCGGGCGCAACCGCGATGGCGGTCGCGATGGACGTGGCCGACGAGGCTGCAGTCGATTCCGGGACTGCGGCCGTCATCGAGAGACTTGGCGGCCTCGACATTCTGGTGGCCAATGCCGGGATCCAGATCGTGTCGCCACTGGTCGATTTCACGCTCGCCGACTGGCGGCGGGTGCTGGCGATCCACCTCGACGGCGCGTTTCTCACCACGCGCGCGGCGATGCGGCACATGCAGGTCTCGGGGCGGGGCGGCACCATCCTCTACATGGGCTCGGTGCACTCCAAGACCGCCTCGAAGCTGAAGGCGCCCTATGTGACCGCCAAGCACGGGCTTCTCGGGCTTGCCCGCACGGTTGCGAAGGAGGGCGCGCCCCACGGCATCCGCGCCAATGTCATCTGCCCGGGCTTCGTGCTCACCCCGCTCGTCGAGAAGCAGATCCCCGAGCAGGCAAGGGAGTTCGGCATCTCCGAGGAGGAGGTGGTGAAGACCATCATGCTCAAAGACACGGTCGATGGCGAGTTCACGACGCTTGCCGACGTCGCCGAGGCCGCCGTCTTCCTCGCCAGCTTCCCGAGCGCAGCGCTGACCGGCCAGTCGCTGATCATCAGCCACGGCTGGCACATGGAATAGCGGCAAGCCGCCTCTGGGGTCCGGACGCCAGGGCGCTACATCTGGATCATGGACATTCTGCTCTACGGAGACCTCGATCCCGACGAGGCCGCCACCCTCGCCCGCCGCCACCTGGCGCGCTTCGACGATGGCGAACTCTTTCTGCAATATGCCGTCTCCGAGGCGCTCGGCTTCGACGATGGTCGGTTGAAGACGGCGAGCTTCGACACGATGCGTGGGTTCGGCCTTCGCGCCGTGGCCGGCGAGACGACCGGCTTCGCCCATTCGACCGACCTGAGCGCCAGGGCCATCGCCCGGGCAGCGGAGACGCTCGCGCTCGTCGGCCGGGGTCATGGGCCCGCGCCCGCGCCGCGCGGCACCAACGCGCGACTCTACACCGACGCAAACCCGCTTGCGGCCATCCCGTTCGACCGCAAGGTTGCCCTGCTCCAGGCGATCGATGCCCATGCCCGCGCCGCCGACCCGCGGGTCGCGCAGGTGTCTGCGTCGCTCGCCGCCTCCTGGTCGCTCGTCGACATCGTCCGCGCCGACGGCACCCGGGTGCGCGACATCCGACCGCTGGTGCGCCTGAATGTCGGAATCGTGGCCGAGGCCAAGGGCCGCCGCGAGTCCGGGAGCTGGGGTCTTGGCGGGCGCACTGCGCCCGACCACCTGCTCGACGAGGGCGTATGGCAGGACGCGGTGGCCCGGGCGCTCGCCCAGGCGCTCGTCAATCTCGAGGCCGAGCCGGCGCCGGCGGGCGAAATGCCGGTCGTGCTTGGCCCCGGCTGGCCCGGCATCCTGCTCCACGAGGCGGTCGGCCACGGGCTCGAGGGGGATTTCAATCGCAAGGGGTCGTCCATCTTCGCGGGCCGGGTCGGCGAGCGGGTGGCAGCACCCGGCGTCACCGTCATCGACGATGGCACGATCGAGGGGCGGCGCGGGTCGCTCAGCGTCGATGACGAAGGCACGCCGACCGCGCGCACGGTCCTCATCGAGGATGGCTATCTCTGCGGCTACATGCAGGACCGGCTGAATGCGCGCCTGATGGGCGTGCCCGAAACCGGCAACGGCCGGCGCGAGAGCTTCGCCCATGCGCCGATGCCGCGGATGACGAACACCTTCATGGCGGCAGGCACCGAGGACCCCGGGGCGATCATCGCGCGGGTCAACCGCGGCATCTATGCCAAGAGCTTCGGCGGCGGCCAGGTCGACATCGTCTCGGGCAAGTTCGTCTTCTCCTGCACCGAAGCCTACCGGATCGAAAACGGCAGGCTCGGCGCGCCGATCAAGGGCGCAACGCTGATCGGCAATGGCCCGGAGGTCATGCAGCGGATCATTGCGATCGGCAACGACCTGGCGCTCGACCCCGGCATCGGAACCTGTGGCAAGGGCGGCCAGTCGGTGCCGGCCGGCGTCGGCCAGCCGACGCTCCTCGTCGACCGGCTGACGGTGGGCGGCACCGCCTGATGACAGCGCTCGACGGGCCGCTGGCGGAAGCGGCCCGCCTCAACGACGTGGTGCTCGCCGAAATCCTCGCCGGATGGCTGCGGGCCGGAGGGATCGACGCACGGCTGTTCGACTCCGGCTTCGTTGGGCTCCTCGGCGGAGGTGACCCCGGGGTCCGGCTCATGGTCCCCGCACGCGACCTCGCCGCAGCGCAGGCGCTGATTGGCGAAGCCGACGGCTGACCAGGGTCTGCCCAAGGCTTGGGCACAACAAGACCAAGCCCACCGATGCCGCTCAAATTCTGGGCAGATCCGGAGCGGCCTGTGCTGCGCTGCACAAGGGCGGTCGCTGATCCGGCAGTTGGCACGCCTCTTGCACAGGGGAGGCCACAGGACCGGCAAGGGGGTTTGCTGCCTTGAAGATGATCATCGCTGTCGTGAAACCGTTCAAGCTCGATGAGGTGCGCGAAGCGCTGACTGCGCTGGGTGCGACCGGAATGACGGTGACCGAGGTGAAGGGCTTCGG
>CALLWN010000322.1 GCA_938016505.1 uncultured Sphingomonadaceae bacterium | reverse complement strand
ATAGTCTCCGGCGACGAAGGCAACCGTGGCGAGCGCCCCGGTCTGGATGACGGCCGTTCGCGCCCAGACGAACAGCGCACCCGCCGGCCTGCCCCAGCCGAGCGCGAGGAAGCGATACTCACCGCCGATGCCTCCGGCGTGGCGCGCCAGGGCGACATAGGTGACACCGCCCATCACCGCGACCACTGCCCCGGCAAGCCAGATCCCCATGAACAGGTCTGCCTCTCCGGTCAGCCGGGCCACATCGGTCGGCGCCCTGAAGATGCCGGCGCCGATCACGATCCCGGCGACCATCAACGCGATATCGACCGGCGAAAGCCGCGCGGTCGGAGCGGGTGCAGCGGTCAGGGTCGTGGCGGCCAGCGGCTCAGCCGCCGATCCGGGTTGCAGTCCAGCCGCGACCAACCAGACCGGCCTCGCTGACTTCTCCGGTCAGCTCGCGCCCGCCGGTGAGCGTGAAGGTCACCTCCCGGCCGCGGACCCGGCCCCCGTTGAGCGGCCCCCCGCTGGTCGAGAGCTTCTGATAGGTCTGGCCGATGGTCGCAGCGAAGCGCGCGTTCCCGACCTCGAAGGCCCAGCGTCCGGCGATCTGCGCTGGCACCACCCACATGTAGCCCGTCGCATCGTCGGTGCGGATGGTCTCGTCCGGCTCCCAGTCGCCCATGTCGAACGCGTGGCTCACGATCCGGGTGCCCGGCTTCATGGCAAGCAGTGTCGGCCGGAGCTTCAGGTTGAGGTTGGGGAGCAGATAGAGGGTGACCACGGTCGCGGACGAGAAGTCTGCCTCGAAGATGTCGCCGCGCTGGAAGGTCACGCGCGTGCGAACCCCGGCGCGCTCGGCGTTGCGGCGGGCCAGCGCCACCATGTCGCCATTATAGTCGATGCCGTGGGCGCGGGCGCCAAAGTCGCGCGCTGCAGCAATCGGGAACCGCCCGTCGCCCGAGCCCAGGTCCACCACATAGTCGTTCGGCGTCACCTTCGCGACCGTCAGCAGCGCCTTCACCAGGCTCTCGGGCGTGGGCACCCAGATGACGTCCTTCCCGGCCTGCCCAACCGAGGGCTGATATTCGGCGTCCCCGAGCTGCTCCTGGTCTCCCATCGTCGAGAGCGGGATGAGGGCTGGCCTGATGTCGGCAAGGTGCCCCATCAAGTCGGCGCCAAGGCCTGGCAGGGCAGGCGTGTCCGGCATGCCGGGCACCACCGGGCTGGCCGGAACCAGCTTGACCTGCGCCAGGACCGGGGCCGGAACCAGGACGAGGCAGGCAGTCAGCAGATGTCGCATCGATCGCTCCGGGGCTGGTTTCTGCGGCTTCGGCCGGACCTGTGGCGTCTCGGATAGGCGGCTGCGATCATGGCGTCCAGCGGGCAAAGATCGCAGTGGGAAGCAGCCGGCCGCGCCCCTCCTCGCGCAGCGCCATCTCGCCGGGAGTGACGCATCCGCCAATCTGCGCGGTTGCGTCGACAAGCGCGCCCGCCAGCGCCAGCGCGGACAGGCGCACGGCATAGCTTGTGACGATCATCAGCCGCCCCTTGCCTTCGAGAAGCTGACCACAGGCTGAAAGCAGGGGCGCAAGGTCGGTTTCCAGCGTCCAGACCTCCCCGTCGGGCCCCCGGCCATATTTCGGCGGGTCAACCAGGATCGCGCCGTAGCGCCGCCCCCGCCGCACCTCGCGCGCCACGAACTTCCGCGCATCCTCGACGATCCAGCGGATCGGCGCGTCCTCGAGGCCGGAAAGCCGCGCATTCTCGCGCGCCAGCGCCACCGCCTTGCGGCTGGCATCGACATGGACCACCTCCGCCCCGGTTGTCGCGGCAACGAGGCTTGCAACGCCGGTATAGCCGAACAGGTTGAGCACCGGCGCGTCCGTCCCGGAAACCCTTGCCAGCGCCGCCCAGTGTGGCGCCATGTCAGGGAAAAAGCCGAGATGCCGGAAGGGGGTGGGCATCGCCCACAACCGCACGCCGCCCTGTCCGATCGGCCAGCGGTCGGGAAGGGTGGGAGAGAGGCTCCAGCGTCCGCCGCCCTCCTCGTCGGAGCCGCCGGTGAACACGCCATCGGCCTGCCAGTCGTCGCAGCCTGGCGCCCACATCGCCTGCGGCTCCGGCCGGATAAACCGGTAGGGGCCACAGCGCTCGAGCTTGCGCCCATGGCCGCAGTCCAGAAGCGCGAAGTCGGCCGAAGGCGCGACTTCAAGCGCCTCGATGATCACGGCAGCCGCTTGAGCGGTCTCGGCCCGACGCTCGCCAGCGCGACCGGGCCTTTGAGCATCGCTTCGCCGGCCGCCCGCGCCTCCTCGACGCCGACCCGGTCGATCGCGGCCTCGATTTCCGCCAGCGGCACCGGGCGGCCATGAACCAGGATCCCGTGGCCGACCCAGTTCGCCTGGCCCGCGCAGCCCTCAAGCCCCATCAGAAGCCCGGCCCGCAGCTGCGCCTTCGCCCTAGCCAGCTCGCTCTCCGAGAGGCTTGCGGCTGTCTCGCGCGCGATCTCGAGCGCAAGCGCTGCCACCCGCTCGGCGTCGGCAGGCTTTGCAGCGACATGAATGGTCATGAGCCCCTGTTCGGCGAACGCTGCATGGCTCGCCGACACACTGTAGGCGAGCCCGCGTGCCTCGCGCAGCTCCTGGAACAGGCGCGAAGAGGCTCCGCCGCCCAGCACGGTCGCGAACAGCTCGGCGGCATGGTGGGAAGGCGCGTGCATGCCGGGCCCCGGCAGGCCAACCGCGATGTGGGTCTGGTCCGAACGCCGCCGCTCGGGCCTGACTTCGCCGCCGAACCGGGCAGGCGGGCAGGGTTCAGGCCGGTCGCCCGGCAGGGCGTCGAGCAGCCTCTCGGCCTGTGCCAGAACCGCGCCATGATCCACGGCACCCGCCGCCACCAGTGCAAGGGCGCCGCCGCGATAGTGCCGGTCCCGCCAGGCCCGCAGATCAGAGGGCGAAAATGTCGCAAGCGTCTCCACGGTCCCGAGAATCGGTCGGCCGAGCGGCTGGCCCGGAAACGCCGCTTCCTGGACCAGGTCGAAGACCAGATCCTCGGGCACGTCGGCGGCCTCGCCAATCTCGCTCTCGACCACCTGCTTTTCGAGCGCCAGATCGGCATCGGCAAAGCGCGGGGCCATCAGCATCTCGGCCAGAAGGTCGACCGCGACCGGGAGGTCGGGCCCGAGCACCCGGGCATGAAAGACCGTCTGGTCGCGCGAGGTCCAGGCGTTGAGCGTCCCGCCAACATCCTCGATCGCCTCGGCAAGACCACGCGCGTCGCGCCGCTCGGTGCCCTTGAAGACCATGTGCTCGAACAGGTGGGCAAGGCCGTTCTCGGCAGCCGACTCATGGCGGGCGCCCGCAGCTGCGCACAGGGCAACCGCGGCCGTGCGCACCCCCGGCATGGCGATCGTTGCAACTGTCAGCCCGTTGGCGAGCCGCGTCGTCTCGACCGGGTTCATGCCGGCAGTCCGTCGATGAACGCTGCAACTGCACAGGCCTCCGCCGGCAGCCGCACGCAGCGCTCGGGCCGGTCGAAGATGCCGGCAACCCGGGCCGGAAGCATCGGGTGGACCCCCGTCGCCGCCTCGACTGCCGCCGGGAACTTGGCGGCATGGGCCGTGGCGAGCGTCACGATCGGCCCCTCGAGCGTCCCTGCAAGTCGGCGGGCGGCGGCAAGGCCGATCGCACTGTGCGGGTCGAGGAGCTGCCCGCTCGCCGCAAGCGTGTGGGCCAGCGTCGCTGCCATCTCTCCCATGTCCACCCGCTCGGCCCGGAACAGCTGCGCCGCCTCCAGCCGCATCGCCTCGGGGATCGCCATGCGGCCGGTCGCCTCAAACCCCGCCATCGCCGCGGCAAGCGCCGTGGGGTCACGGCCATGAAGGTCGAAAAGCAGCCGCTCGAAGTTGGACGAGACCTGGATATCCATCGACGGGCTCGCCGTCGGCTGCAAAGTCCCGCGCGAATAGTCGCCGGCCGAGAGCGCCCGGGCCAGGATGTCATTCTCGTTGGTGGCGACGATCAGCGCCGAGACGGGAAGCCCCATCTGGTGCGCAACATAGCCCGCGAACACATCTCCGAAATTGCCGGTCGGCACTGCAAACGCAACCGGTCGGTCCGGCGCGCCAAGGCGGACCCCGGCATAGACATAATAGACCACCTGGGCAGCAAGCCGCGCCCAGTTGATCGAGTTGACCGCGGAGAGCCGGTGTCGGGCCCGGAAGGCGGGGTCGTTGAACAGCGCCTTCACGATCGCCTGGGCGTCATCGAACGAGCCCGCAATTGCAACGTTGTGGACATTCGCTGCGTCCACCGTCGTCATCTGCCGCCGCTGCACCTCCGAGACGCGCCCTTCGGGGTGGAGCATCACGATCCGCATGCCCGGCAACCCGGCGACAGCCGCGATCGCAGCCGATCCGGTGTCGCCCGAGGTCGCGCCGATGATGGTGAGCGGTGCCGGCTCATCGCGCAGAAAATGGCCGAACAGCCGGCCCAGAAGCTGAAGCGCAAGGTCCTTGAAGGCCAGCGTTGGCCCGTGGTGCAGCTCCAGCAGCCAGTGCCGGTGGTCGAGCTGCACCAGGGGCGTCACCGCCGCATGGGCGAAGCCGGAATAGGCCGCATCGACCAGCGCGGCGAGTTCGGCGGGCTTGAGGGAGTCGCCAACGAACGGCCCGAGCACGGCAGCTGCAGTCTCGGCATAGCTGGCATCGCGCAAGTCGCGGAAGGCGCCAGCATCCCAGCGCGGCCAGGTCTCGGGCACGTAGAGCCCGCCGTCGCTCGCAAGCCCGGCCAGTGTCGCGCCACGGAAATCGAGCGGGCGCGCGGCCCCACGGGTCGAGACATGCTGCATGGGTGCCGGGCGGTTAGCGGCGCTGGCGCTCGTGTTCAACCGCTTCGCCGCCACCGCACGACGAACGCAGCATAGACGGC
>CALLWN010000321.1 GCA_938016505.1 uncultured Sphingomonadaceae bacterium | reverse complement strand
GCCTGACGCGCTTGCCCGCTACGAGGTGGTCAATCGCGTCATGGCGATCGCCCAGATGAGCGGGATCAAGAAAATGGGGTTCGTCGGCAACGAGGCCTACGCCGGCTGACTTGCGCGCCTCGCGCCACGGTTGGCCCGGGCGAAAGTGTCGGCTGACTTTACAGTGCGCCACGGTTGGCCCGGGCGAAAATGTCGGCTGACTTTACAGTCCTCGGTCCCACGCTGGCGCTAACCGCCTGAAGTTAAAAGGCCCGGAACATTGGCACGGATCTTGCGCGCCTGCAGGGATGCGCGAAAGCGCATGTCTTGCAGGGAGAGAAAGATGAAGCCGTTTCTTCTCGCCGCCACGGCGGCCCTCGTCGCGATGCCGGCATCTGCCGCAGTGCTCGTCGTGGACACCGGCTGGCAGTATGACGAGATCGTCGCGGCCGACACACCGTCCATCGAGTCGATCTGGACGCTGACGCTCGCCACCCCGCCCACTTCAGCCTGACCGATTCGTTCCTTGCTGGTGACACCTTCACCATTTCGGGCGACATCAACGGGGTGACCAGCGTCTTCGCCGGTCCCAACGACATCCGGGCGACGGGCAACGCGTCGGCCGCGTTCGGCTGGCTGAGCCCCATCCACGGGAAGTTCACCACCTACCTCGGTGCCGGGACCTACGCGTTCACGATCACCGGTGACGGTCTCGGCGGGCTCCCCGCGGGCCTCTATCTTCGGGCCGACACCTCGATCCCGGAGCCCGGCACCTGGGCCATGCTGATCACCGGCTTCGGTCTCGTTGGCGTGGGCCTCCGCCGCCGGACCCTCGCCGCCGCCTGATAGCGGACCGGCGCACAATCGGGGCGGTGCGGTTTCGGCCGCGCCGCCCCTTGTGTATTCAGGCTGCCTCGGCCGCGAACTGGAGCCGTGCCAGCCGCGCATAGAGTCCGCCCCGTGCGACAAGCTCGCCATGGCGGCCGGCTTCCACCAACCGCCCACCATCCATCACGAGGATCCGGTCGGCGGTCCTGACGGTCGCCAGCCGGTGGGCGATGACAAGCGTGGTGCGCGTCCGCATCAGCTGCTCTAGCGCGTCGGCCACCAGCGCCTCGCTCTCGCTGTCGAGCGCCGAGGTCGCTTCGTCAAGCAGGAGCAGCGGAGCATCCTTCAGGATCGCCCGCGCGATTGCGATCCGCTGCCGCTGCCCGCCTGACAGCCGCGTGCCACCCTCGCCAAGCTCGCTCATGAGACCTTCCGGCAGCGCGCGCAGAAACTCGGCCGCATGGGCAGCCTCGGCCGAAGCCCAGATCTCGGCGTCACTCGCTTCCCAACGGCCATAGGCGATATTGTCGCGCGCAGTCCCGGAGAAGATCACCGGCTCCTGCGGCACCACGGCGATCCGGGCCCTCACGGCGTCCGGGTCGGCGTCGCGCAGGTCGACGCCGTCCAGCATCACCCGGCCGCGGTCCGGGTCATGGAACCGCAGCACCAGCTGGAACAGCGTCGACTTGCCTGCACCCGAAGGGCCGACGATCGCGATCCGCTCGCCCGGTGCCACGCTGAAATCCACATCGTCGAGCGCCGCCGTATCCGGCCGACTCGGGTAGCGGAAGGTGACATGCTCGAACCTCAGGCGCCCCTCGGGCGGCACTGGCAGTGGCACCGGGGCCGCGGGTGCGCAGATCGTCGGCGTCTCGGCGAGCAGGTCGCGGATCCGCGCCGAGGCGCCAGCCGCGCGCATGAAATCGCCATAGACTTCCGACAGCGCGCCGACCGCGCCGGCGACGATCGCGCTCGCCAGCACAAAGGCCGCGATCGTACCCCCCGTCATCCGCCCGGCGATCACGTCGCGCGCCCCTTCCCAGAGCACCAGCGTGATGGCGCCGAAGGCGAGCACAATCACGATTGCGGTCAGATAGGCCCGGATCCGGTTGCGCCGAAGGGCAGTGGCAAAGGCGCGCTCGGCAGTCGCGGCAAACCGGGTCCGCTCGCGCGCCACCGCGCCGAAGGCCTGCACCGTCTTGATTGCCCGCAGCGTCTCCGCGACCAGCGCGCCTACGTCGGCCACCCGGTCCTGGCTCGTCTGCGACAGGCGGCGCACCATCCGCCCCATCAGGATGATGGGTGCCATGACCGCCGGGATGACAAGAAGCATCAGCCCGGTGAGCTTGGGGCTCAGCCAGAACAGGTAGAGGAAGCCTCCCAGCCCCATGAACAGGTTCCGAAGCGCCATCGACGTCGAGGTGGCCACCACCTGCTCGATGATCGCAGTGTCAGCCGTCAGCCGCGACGCGATCTCGGAGGGGCGGTTCAGTTCGAAGAAGGCCGGGTCCAACCCCAGCAGGTGGCCCTGCACCCGGGTTCTGAGGTCGCGGACGATCCGCTCGCCGATCCACGAGACGAAGTAGAAGCGCACCGCGGTCGCCACCCCGAGGACTGCGACGATCCCAAGCAGGATCAGGAACCAGCGCGAGATGTCGGCGCCATCTCCGGCCCCGAAGCCCCGGTCGACGATCAGCTTGAACCCCTGCGGAATGGCGAGCGTCGCGCTGGCCGCCACCACCAGCGCGATGAAGGCCATGGCGAGCTGGGCCGGGTAGCGGCGGGCATGCTCCCAAAGGAGGCCGAGGCTCGAGAGCCTCGCCCGCGGCTTGGGCTCGGGGGAAGGGGACGCGTTCACAAGCGCCTCCTACCCGCCACGCGCCACCCCGACAATTGCCGCAGCGCCGCAACCATGGCTATGGCAGCGCCATGCCGTCGCTGTTCGAGAGTCTGTGGAGCGCCCACGAGATCCGCCCCGGGCTCATCGCGATCGACCGGGTGATGCTCCACGAGCGCACCGGAGCCGCGGCACTTCGCGCGCTTGAGGCCGCCGGCCGCAGCATCGTCAACCCGGCCCACGCCTTCGTCGTCATGGACCATATCGTCGACACCCGCCCGGGCCGCACCGACTCAACCCTCATGCCCGGCGGCCAGGCCTTCATCACCGAGACCCGCGCCGCCGCCCGGGCCATGGGCCTCACCGTCTTCGACGTGACCGATCCCGACCAGGGCATCACCCATGTCATCTCGCCCGAGCTCGGAATCGTCCTTCCCGGCCTCACCCTCGTCGCCCCCGACAGCCACACCGGAACCCAGGGCGCCTTCGGCGCGCTCGCCTGGGGCATTGGTAGCTCGGAGGCCGAGCATGCGCTCGCCACCGGCGCGCTGCGGGTCGCAAAGCCGGGGGCGATGCGGGTCACCATCTCCGGCCGGCTCGGACCTGGCGTCACCCCCAAGGATCTCGCCCTTCACCTGATCGCCCGCCACGGCGCGCGGGGAGGGGAGGGCATGGCGGTCGAGTTCGCCGGCGACGCCGTGACCGCGCTCGACATGGAAGGCCGGATGACGCTCTGCAACATGGCGACCGAGTTCGGCGCCTTCTGCGCCCTCGTCGCCCCCGACGCCGCGACCTTTGCCTGGCTCGAGGGTCGCCGCCACGCACCCAAGGGCGCCGCATGGGCCGAGGCGCTCGCCCACTGGCAGACGCTGCGCTCCGGCCCGGATGCCCGGTTCGACCGCGAGCTCCATGTCGATGCCGCAGACGTCGCCCCCATGGTCTCCTGGGGCACCAGTCCGCAGCACAGCGCCCCGCTCACCGCCTGCGTGCCGACCGCTGCCGAAGCCGGCCTCGCGGCCGAGACCCACGCCCGCGCGCTCGCCTACATGGGCCTTGCCCCCGGCCAGCCACTGCTTGGTCTCGCGATCGACGGCGCCTTCATCGGCAGCTGCACCAACAGCCGCCTCTCCGACCTCAGGCGCGCGGCCGCGGTCGTGAAGGGCCGCCGGGTCGCGCCAGGCGTCAGGAAGGCTCTCGTCGTGCCCGGAAGCCAGGCCGTCAAACGCGCCGCCGAGGCCGAGGGCCTCGACGGCATCTTCACCTCCGCCGGCTTCGAATGGCGGGAGAGCGGCTGCTCGCTCTGCTTCTACGCCGGCGGCGAAAGCTTCGGCCCCGGCGAGCGGGTCATCTCGTCCACCAACCGCAACTTCGAGAGCCGCCAGGGCCCGGGCACCCGCACCCACATCGCCAGCCCCGAGGTGGTGGCGGCAAGCGCGATCCGCGGCGCGATCACCGATCCGGCGGAACTCACCGATCGGGCGGAGCTCGCCTGATGCCCGCGCCCCTGCGCTCCGTCTCCGGCCCGGCGCTTCCCTTCTGGCAGGACAATGTCGACACCGACATCATCATCCCCAGCCGCGAGATGAAGGGCACCGGCAAGACCGGGCTTGCCGCCGGCCTGTTCGCCAACCGCCGCTACACCGACCCGGTCGCCCGCACCGAGAACCCCGACTTCCCCCTGAACTGGGCCGAATACCGGGAAGCCCGGATCTGGCTCGCCGGCGCCAATGTCGGCTGCGGCTCCTCGCGCGAGCACGCCGCCTGGGCGCTCGCCGAACAGGGGTTCCGCGCCATCGTCGCTCCCTCCTTCAACCCGATCTTCTTCGGCAACTGCGTGCGCAACGGCATCGCCCCCATCGTCCTCCCGCGCCCGGTGGTGGAGGCGCTCGGCTCCCCTGTGACCGTCGACCTCGAGACCATGACCGTCACTGCAGCCAGCGGCGAGGTTCACCCCTTCACCCTGCCAGAGGAAGTCCGCACCATGCTGATAGAGGGCCTCGACCCCGTTGCACTGACGCTGCGCGAGGCCGATGCGATCGCCGCCTGGCAGGAAGCGGACCGCAAGGCCCGCCCCTGGGCCTGGCTTCAGTAGACGAACATCGGCAGTCCCTCAACCCGGTTGAGCCGGGCCCGGTAGCCTGCCGGGTCGAACAGCCGGTCGACATCGACCCGGCGCGCGCCGGCCATCAGCACCCCGATCTCCGAGGTGGCATAGTTGCCGTCGAGAATGCCGACCAGGCGGCCATGGCGGCCCTCGGAAAGAAGCTGGACGGCAAGCGCCCCGAAGGCGAAGCCCACCATGCGGTCAAGCGCGTCGGGTGCGCCGGCACGCATCAGATAGGCAAGCTCCTGGACGATGGTGCCAAGCCCGGTTTCGGCCTGGAAGCGCCGCGCCAGCTGCCGGCCGATCCCCTCGCGCATGCGCTCCGAAGCGGACTGGTCCATGTCGGGCGCGTCCTCGCCTTCGAGCCGCGCCCCCTCCGACACGACCAGAACGGCATAGCCCTCGGGGTTGCTTCGCCGGTCTTCGGCCAGCAGCGGGAACAGCGTCGCGGTCACCACCGGAACCTCGGCGATCGCGGTCCGGTCCACCTGGGCGAGGAACCCGGAGAGCAGCGCCGTCTCGCCCGAACGGCGGCCGAACAGCTCGACGATGGCGACGCGCTCATGGCTCGCTGCCGTGGTGCGCAGCGCATTGATCGCCTCGACCGAGCGGGTGACAGCAGTCGAGAAGCCGAGCGCATAGTCGGTCCCGTGGATGTCATTGTCCATGGTCTTGGGTACCGCCACCACCGGCACGCCGAGCCGCGAGAAATGCACTGCAGATCTGAGCGAGCCGTCGCCCCCGAGCACGATGAGGCCGTCGAGCCCGAGCCGGCCGAACAGCGCCAGCACGGCGTCGCTGTGGTCGCCGGTGTCCGCGGTCGGGTCGAAGCGCGCGGTGTGGAGAATGGTGCCCCCCATCCGGTCGATCCCGCGCACTGCGGCCTTCCCGAGCCTGACCGCATGGCCCTCGGCGAAGGGGTCGTCGCTGTGGGCGGCCGCCACCACGCCGTGCCAGCCGCGCCTGAGGCCCACCACCTCGTGCCCGCCCTCGCAGGCATTGAGCACGATCGAGCGGATGCAAGGGTTCAGCCCCGGCACGTCGCCCCCGCCGGTGAGGAGACCGATCCGCATCAGCTGCAACCGCTGCGCGGCGCCGCCGGCCCGGCGGGGTCTGGCGCTGGCATGGCGGGCATCAGCCCCCGGCCTGGCCCATGGCCGTCTCGAGGTTGGCGACAATCGCGTCGAAGAAGGCCTCGGTCGTCATCCACGGCTGGTCGGGGCCGATGAGCAGCGCGAGATCCTTCGTCATCTGGCCCCCTTCCACCGTCGCGATGCACACCTGCTCGAGCGTCTCGGCGAAGCGCACCACCTCGGGCGTGTCGTCGAGCTTGCCGCGGTGCATGAGGCCCCGGGTCCAGGCGAAGATCGAGGCAATCGGGTTGGTCGAGGTCGCCTTGCCCTGCTGGTGCTGGCGATAGTGGCGGGTCACCGTGCCGTGGGCGGCCTCGGCTTCCACCGTCCTGCCGTCGGGCGTCATCAGCACGCTCGTCATGAGCCCCAGCGAGCCGAAGCCCTGCGCCACCATGTCGGACTGCACGTCGCCGTCATAATTCTTGCAGGCCCAGACAAACTCGCCCGACCATTTGAGCGCGGAGGCAACCAGATCGTCGATGAGGCGGTGCTCGTAGACGATCCCGGCGCGGCTGAACTCCGCCCTGAACTCGGAGTCGAACACCTCCTGGAACAGGTCCTTGAAGCGGCCGTCATAGGCTTTCAGGATGGTGTTCTTGGTCGAGAGATAGACCGGCCATTTCCGCGCCAGGCCATAGTTCATGCAGGCGCGGGCGAAATCGCGGATGCTGTCATCGAGATTGTACATCCCCATCGCCACCCCGGCCGAAGGGAAGTGGAACACCTCATGCTCGATCGGCTCGCCGCCGCCCTCCGGTTCCCAGCGGATGGTGAGGCGGCCCGCGCCCGGCACGCGAAAGTCGGTCGCCTTGTACTGGTCGCCAAAGGCATGGCGGCCGACCACGATCGGGTGGGTCCAGCCGGGCACCAGGCGCGGCACCGTCCTGATGACGATCGGCTCGCGGAACACAACGCCGCCGAGGATGTTGCGGATCGTCCCGTTGGGGGATTTCCACATCTTCTTCAGGCCGAACTCGGCCACCCGGGCCTCGTCCGGGGTGATGGTCGCGCATTTCACGCCCACGCCATGCTCGGCGATCGCGTGGGCAGCCTCGACCGTCACCCGGTCCTCGGTCCGGTCGCGGGACTCGATCCCGAGGTCGTAATAGCGCAGGTCGATGTCGAGATAGGGCAGGATCAGGCGGTCGCGGATCCAGGCCCAGATGATCCGGGTCATCTCGTCGCCGTCCAGTTCGACGACCGGACCCTTCACCTTGATCTTGCCCATGATGCTCCCCTGGCCGCTGTCGCACCGGTCCCTAACCGGGGGGCAGCAGGGCTTCAAGCGCTGCGACCGAAGGCAGATGGCAGACATGCGCCAGCGCACCGGCACCCACGAAGCCCTCGGCCTCGAGGTGGCGCAGCAGCGCGAGAAACGGCTCCCAGAAGCCGCCCTCGCCGAGCAGCAGGATCGGCCGGTCGTGGAGCCGGAGGTTCCGCCACGACAGGATCTCGACGAGCTCGTCGAGCGTGCCGATCCCGCCGGGCAGCGCGAGCACGGCGTCGACCTGCGCGAACATGCGCGCCTTGCGCGTGTGCAGGCTGTCGACCACCTCCAGGCTGTGGAGGCCGTCGAGCGCGACCTCGAGCGCCTCGAGGAAGGCGGGGATCACGCCCTCGACCCGGCCACCGGCGTCGCGCGCCGCGCGCCCAGCCGCGCCCATCAGCCCCAGCGCGCCACCGCCATAGACCAGCGTCACGCCGCGCGCGGCAAGAAGCTGGCCAACCGCGCGTGCCGTCGCCCGATGCCGCGGGTCGGCACCATCGCGCGAGCCGCAGAACAGCAGGAGCCGCCGAATCGGGCCGCCGGGCGCTGGCGCCGGCGGTGCGCTGTAGGGGTGGGCACGCGGCCCAGAAGGCCTTGGTTCGGGCGCGTCCGTCATGGCCGGCCTCTGCCACGGCCGGGGCGGCGAGGCGAGACGCTGCGCCAGTTTGTCCATTGAAAGCGGCCCCTGTGCGCCGCTATGGCCGGGTAGTCGTTCCCGATTCATGGAATTGCACGATGGCCTCTGTTCCCGGAACCTCCGACAGCGGGGAGGTTCGCCGCCGAGACTTCATCTACATCGCAACCGGTGCCTTCGGGGCCGTGGGCGTCGGCGCAGTCGCGGTGCCCTTCATCAACCAGATGAACCCGTCTGCCGACGTTCGCGCCATGGCGACGACCGAAGTCGACATCTCGGCGATCGAGGAAGGCATGGCGATCAAGACCATCTGGCAGTCGAAGCCGGTCTTCGTGAAGCGCCTGACCGCCGCCGAGATTGCCGAGGCGAACAAGGTTGATCTCGCCAGCCTGCGCGATCCCGAAACCCTTGCCGACCGCACCAAGCCGGGCAAGACCGAGTGGCTGGTCACGCTTGGCGTGTGCACCCACCTTGGCTGCGTGCCGCTGGGCGCCGGCCAGGGCGAATCGAAGGGCGATTTCAACGGCTATTTCTGCCCTTGCCACGGCTCGCACTACGACACCGCCGGCCGGATCCGCAAAGGTCCCGCGCCCTACAACCTCGTCGTGCCGCCTTACGAATTCACGTCAGACACCATCGTTCAGATCGGGTGAGATCATGAGCTTTCCCTGGGCCCAGAAATACGAACCCCAGTCGCCACTGATGAAGTGGATCGACAGCCGGCTGCCCTTGCCCCGGCTGGTATTCGATGCAGTCGGTGCCGGCTACCCGGTGCCGCGCAACATCAACATCTGGTACAATTTCGGGGTGCTCGCCGGCGTTGCCCTGATGGTCCAGATCATCACCGGCGTGGTGCTGGCCATGCACTACTCGGCCCACGTGTCGACCGCCTTCGAGTCGATCGAGCACATCATGCGCGACGTGAATTCGGGCTGGCTCATCCGCTACCTGCACATGAACGGCGCCAGCTTCTTCTTCATCGTGGTCTACATCCACATCTTCCGCGGTCTCTACTACGGCTCATACAAGGCGCCGCGCGAAGTGGTGTGGATGCTCGGCGTTGTCATCCTTCTCCTCATGATGGCGACCGCATTCATGGGATACGTGCTCCCTTGGGGGCAGATGAGCTTCTGGGGCGCGCAGGTCATCACCTCCCTCTTCTCGGCCATCCCGCTGGTTGGCGAACCGGTCCGGCAGTGGCTCGTGGGCGGGTTCGCGCCCGACAACGCGACCATCACCCGCTTCTTCTCGCTCCACTACATCCTGCCCTTCGTCATCCTCGGCGTCGTCATCCTGAAGATCTGGGCGCTCCACATCCCGGGCTCGACCAACCCGACCGGCGTCGATGTCAAGGGCCCGCAGGACACGCTGCCCTTCCATCCCTATTTCACCGCCAAGGACTTCGTGAGCCTGTGCGTCTACCTGTTCGCCTTCGCTGCAGTCAGCTTCTTCCTGCCCAACAGCCTTGGCCATCCTGACAACTACATCCCGGCCAACCCGCTCTCGACCCCGGCGCACATCGTGCCCGAATGGTATCTTCTGCCCTTCTACGCCATCCTCCGCGCCTTCACGGTCGACCTGTTCTTCATCCAGGCGAAGCTGTGGGGCGTCATCGCGATGTTCGCTTCCATCCTCCTGCTCCTGTTCCTGCCATGGCTCGACAGCAGCAAGGTCCGCTCGAACGCCTATCGCCCGCTCTACCGGATCTTCTTCTGGATCCTCGTGGTCGATGTCCTCGTCCTCGGCTACATCGGCGCGATGCCGGCCGAGGAGCCCTATGTCCGCATCGGCCAACTCGCGACCATGTATTACTTCGCCCACTTCCTCATCATCCTGCCGATCGTCTCGGCGATCGAGAAGCCGCTGCCGCTGCCGAACAGCATCGCGGAGGCAGTGCTGGCGAAGATCAACAAGGGCATGCCCGCTGCCACCCAGCCCGGCGCGATCGCCCAGCCCGCCGAATAAGGATAAACGTCATGGTTCGCCTCGTCGGAATGGTTGCCGGCCTCGTCTTCGTGTTCGTGCTCGCCTGGGCAGCGCTTGCCCCCCGCGAGGCTGCGCAACCCGACCCGATCAAGCTGCTTCACAAGCATCCGCGCGAAGTGAGCTTCGCGCACACCGGGCCGTTCGGCACCTTCGATCGCGCCCAGCTCCAGCGCGGCTTTGCAGTCTACAAGCAGGTCTGCTCGGCCTGCCACGGCCTTTACCACATCCACTTCCGCGATCTCGAGCAGATCGGCTTCTCGCCCGCCGAGGTGAAGGCAATCGCCGCCGACTATGAAGTCCCGGCGATCGACCCCAACACCGGCGAGGCGATCACCCGCCCGGCGCTGCCGTCCGACAAGTTCCCGCGGCCCTTCCCCAACGAAACCGCGGCCCGCGCCGCCAACAACAATGCCTACCCGCCTGATCTTTCGCTCATCATCAAGGCGCGCCCCAATGGCGAGGCATATGTCTACTCGCTGCTCACCGGCTACGGCGAGGAGCCGCC
>CALLWN010000320.1 GCA_938016505.1 uncultured Sphingomonadaceae bacterium | reverse complement strand
GCATTCGGCAACCGCTTGTCGGCAGCTGCCGCTCTTCACACAGGCCCTCGCCCGTCCTGCGAAGGTGACCCGAGGCACCAGCTGCGACAGCGTGCCGCACATCCAATCGGGCGCCGCGCGGCGCTGCCAGCAGCGGGCGCCACGCGCCCGCCGCAGAGCGGGAGCCCCCAAGGTGAGCGACATCGCCTGCCGCACTGCGGCATGGTATCGGCTGGATGACAGGACCATTGTCCAGTCGCCCGTCCGCCGCTGTTCCAGAAGAACGACAAGGTGGGAGCGTCGCAGCTGCCACGTGACCCTGAAATGCCATGACTGGTGGGGCGACACAGCTCCTGTCAGGCTATCTGCCTTGTCATGCTCATCGTCTGGCGGTGCCGCAAACCCGGGCAACCAGGGTCGCCTGCCAGACCAGCCAGTGGGATGCCGCCGCGCACGTCCGCCTGCCCCACCCGAGCAGTGAGGCGCGATCCGTGCCATCCGGCCTCGGGGGGCTGACGCCCGCATCGAAAGGGGGAGCCGTTGCGCCCGGGCTCACAGCTCGCGGCCATGCCGAAGTCGCAACAGGGCGTGGCGAGCGGGCACCACGAGCCTGCCCAATCAGGGCAGCAAAACGCGGCCCGCGTGGTGGAACGGATGGTGGAACGGAAAGCAGAATTCGGGCGAAAAGTGTGCAATATCAGTAAGAAGCAAGAGATGATTGGTGCGGTCGAGAAGACTCGAACTTCCACGGCCTTTCGGCCACAGCGACCTCAACGCTGCGCGTCTACCAGTTCCGCCACGACCGCACGCCAGGGGAGCGCGGGAGAACCCGCCTCGGGTAGAGCGGGGCGCCTAGCAGCGCCGACCGGGTAGTTCAAGCCTTGCCGGATCCCGGCAGCGCAGAGCGGGCATGGGAGGCCGGCCGGTCAGGCAAGACGGACCATCTGATCGTCCGGCACGGGATGCTGGAAGGCGCGGGCGTCGGCGCCGGCGAGCCAGTGGTCGAAGGCAGCGCCGGTGAGCAGGACCGGCATGGCCTTCGGGTGGATGGAAGCGACGGTTGCGTTGGGGAGGCAGGTGAGGAAGGCGAAGCGCGGGCCGTCTGCCCCGGGGCTGAACAGCCCGGCAAAGGCAAAGAGGGGCGTCGAGCGCAGGGCGAACCAGTGTCTGCGTTTGCGGCCGGTTGCAGGATCGGGCGCTGTCGACCATTCCGCGAAGGCCGAGGCGGGCACGAGGCAGCGGTGGCTGCCGCCGAGCAGCGGGCGCCAGAAGAGGCTTTCGAGGTTGCGGATGTTGATGACGGGGCGGGCGACCCCGGGCGGGGGCGGGACGCCCCAGGTCATGGTTGCGAGCGCGCGACCGGTGGCGGTGGAGACGATCACGGGTGCCGGGCGGTCGGGGTAGAAATCGGCTTCGCTTGCGAGCCTGGGCGAGGGGCCTTCCATGGCGTTGAAGAGGGTGCGCAGGGCTTCCGTGGTTGTGGTGAGCCGGTAGAGGTTGCACATGGGACCGACATGCGCGGGCGGACCTCGCCCGGGCAAGCGGAAAGGCCATGGATGCGGCACCTGCTTGGCGCGTTGGCGGGGGTTCTGATGACGGCATCTGCGGCTGCGGCGGAGCTTGCGATCGAGCGGGTGTTCGCGAGCCCGGCACTGTCGGGGGACGTGCCGCGCGCCCTGACCCTGTCACCCGACGGGACGCATATCGCCTATCTGAAACCGCGCGCCGACGACGCGCTGCGCGCTGACCTGTGGGTGGAGCCGGTGGCGGGCGGTGAGGCCAGGATGGTGGCCGACAGTCTCGCCATGGGTGGCAGCGCGCTGACCGAGGCCGAGTTGCAGCGCCGCGAGCGGGCGCGGCTCGCAGGTGCGCGCGGGATCGTCGAATATGGCTGGACCGCGGATGGGCGGGCGTTCCTCGTGCCGGTCGATGGCGACCTGTGGCTGCAGCCGCTCGAAGGCCCGGCGCGGCGGCTGACGCGCGCGGCCGAGAATGACACGGACGCGCGGCTCTCGCCCGATGGCAGGATGGTCTCGTTCGTGCGGGGCGCGAACCTCTGGCTGTTCGACCTTGCTGCGAACGCCGAACGGCCGCTGACGACCGGGGGCGGCGGAACGGTGAGCCATGGCGTTGCCGAGTTCGTGGCGCAGGAGGAAATGAAGCGGATGACGGGGCAGTGGTGGGCTCCCGATTCGCGCAAGCTCGCAGTCACCCGGGTCGACGAGGGCGATGTGAAGGTCGCGGTGCGGGCCGCGATCGGCTCGGACGGCACGCGCGTGACCGAGCAGCGCTACCCCTTCGCCGGGACTCCCAACGCCCGCGTGGAGCTGGAGATCCGGCCGGTGGATGGCGGTGCGCCGGTCAGGGTCGACCTCGGTTCCGACCCCGACATCTATCTCGCCCGGGTCGACTGGCTCTCGCCCGAACGGCTGGTGGTCCAGCGGCAGACCCGTGACCAGAAGCGGCTCGACCTGCTCGAGGTGGACGCGGCGACCGGCCGGTCACGGCTGCTGTTTGCCGAGACCTCGGCGACGTGGATCAATCTCCACGACAATCTGAAGCCGCTGGCCGGCGGGACGCGCTTTCTGTGGACCTCCGAGCGGGATGGCGTCTCGCGCCTGATGCTGTGGGACGGCCGGCGGCTCAGGGCCGTGACGCCGCGCGATCTTCTGGTGGACGAGGTGGTGGCGGTTGACGAGGCGGCCGGTCTCGCCTTCGTGACCGGCTTCCGCGAGACTCCGCTCGAGAAGGCGCTCTTCCGGGTGCGGCTCGACGGCCGGGGGCGGCCGGTGCGGCTGACCAAGGCCGGCGGCTCGGCCGAGGCAGTGATGGACCGGGGCGGGACGGTCGCGCTCGTCACCTGGTCGTCACCGGCGCAGCCGCCGCAGGTGACGCTGGTCTCGCGGGAGGGGGCGCAGATCCGGTTCGTGAGCGAGAACCGCATCGAGGACACGCCTTATGCGCCCTTTGCCGCCGGGCATGTGTTGCCGAAATTCGGCACGCTTGTGGCGAGCGACGGGCAGGAGATGCACTGGATGATGATGGTGCCGCCCGGGCTGCGCGAGGGCGAGCGGGCGCCAGTTCTGTTCGAGGTCTATGGCGGGCCCGGCGTGCAGCGCGTGCGGCGGGCGTGGGGAAGCATGGTCCACCAGTCTCTGGTGCGGCGCGGCCATGTCGTGTTCGTGATGGACAACCGGGGGAGTGCGAACCGGGGGGTCGGGTTCGAGGCGCCGCTCCACCGCGCGCTCGGGACGGTCGAAGTGGAGGATCAGCTGCGGGCGCTCGCCTTCGTGAAGGCGCAGCCGTTCGTCGACCCGGAACGGGTCGCAGTCTATGGCTGGTCCTACGGCGGCTACATGGCGCTCAGGCTCATGACGAAGGCGCCCGAGGCCTTTGCCGCGGGCGTGGCGGGCGCGCCAGTGACGGACTGGCGGCTCTATGACACCCATTATACCGAGCGCTATCTCGGAAACCCGTCTCTGGACGACGCGCCCTACCGGGCTGCCGATGTGACGATCGACGCTGCCCGGCTGGCGCGGCCGCTCCTGCTGATCCACGGTCTTGCCGACGACAATGTGGTTTTCGATCACTCGGCACGAATGATGGCGGCCCTGCAGGCTGCCGGCCGGCCGTTCGAGACGATGGTCTATCCGGGCCAGGCCCATGGCATCCGCGAGCCGGCGCTTGCGACCCACATGTGGATGACCATCCTGCGGTTTCTCGACCGGAATCTGGGCGCGCCCTGATGGCGGCTGGCAGGCCCCCCTTGCGCTCGTGGCAATGCGGGCCACATGAGCGCCACGCCGCTGTGCCGGCCACAAGGGAGTGACGACATGGCAACCGAGAGTGTGGAAGCCGGAAAGCTGACGCTGGAGGCGCCCGCGCCCGTTGCGCCGGTTTCGCCGGACAAGGCGGCCGGCCTTGTCCCGCTGTCGGAGGCCGAGCGGTCGAAGCTCGAGGAGAAGGTCGACGCCTTCATCGCCGACCTTGTGGCGCAGGATGCCAACAGCCCGGAGTTTGGGAAGCGGGTGGATGCGCTTGCGGGTCTTGGGCGTGCCCAGATCGCCGAGGCCGCCAGCCAGTCCAACCGGTTTCTCGACCGGCCGGTCCGCGCCATGGACCGGGAGACCACGATCGGCGCCGACCTGACCGAACTTCGGCGCACGGTGGAGGATCTCGACCCGTCGAAGCGGGGGGCGCTGCTGGCGCCGCGCAGGCTGTTCGGGATCATCCCGATGGGAAGCAGGGCGCGGGCCTATTTCGACAGCTACAAGTCGGCGCAGAGCCACATCTCGACGATCCTCGACCGGCTGGTGGCGGGCAAGGACGAGCTGTTGCGTGACAACGCCGCGATCGATATCGAGCGGCGCAAGCTCTGGGAGGCGATGGGCAAGCTCGAGCAGATGATCCATGTCTCGAAGACGCTGGATGCGCGGCTCGAGGCGAAGGCGATCGAGCTCGAGGCGACACAGCCGGAGAAGGCCCGGGCGATCCGCGAGACCGCACTGTTCTACACCCGCCAGCGCACCACCGACCTCCTGACCCAGATGGCAGTTTCGGTGCAGGGCTATCTCGCGCTCGATCTGGTCAAGAAGAACAACCAGGAGCTGGTGAAGGGGGTCGACCGCGCCTCGACGACGACGGTTGCAGCGCTCCGGACTGCGGTCACCGTGGCCCAGGCGCTCACCAACCAGAAACTCGTGCTCGACCAGATCACCGCGCTCAACACGACGACCGCCAACGTGATCGATGCGACGGGCACGATGCTGCGCACCCAGACCGGCGAAATCCACAAGCAGGCGGCCTCCTCGACCATCCCGCTCGAGACGCTGAAGCAGGCCTTCGCCAACATCTACGCAACCATGGATTCGATCGACCAGTTCAAGTCGCAGGCGCTCGGCTCGATGAAGCAGACGGTGGATGCGCTGACCGACGAGGTCGAGAAATCGCGCGGCTATATCGCGCGGGCCGAAGGAGCCGCGCAGGGCGCGGAGTCGCCCTTCGAGCCGCTGAAGGGCTGAGGGGGTGGCGAGCCGGCGTCCCGACAGCCGGGACGTGATGGTGAGGGCCGAGCTGCTGCTCGAGCGGCTGCGCGAGACACCCGATGTGCGGGACGCGCGGGCGCGGCGCCTGAAGCGCAAGGCCCGCAACCTGTTCAACCGGGTGCTGCGGGTGATTGCCGGGCTGTTCGTTGTCGCACTCGGTGCGCTCGTCTTCTCGCAGACGGTGATGCCGCTTGGCGTCTTCGGCTTCGTGGTGGTGGTGCCGCTTCTGATGCTGCTGGTCGCGCTGGTGCTTGCGCGCTGGCCGCAGACCAGGGCGGAGGACGAGGCCGGGCTGGCGCGGACCGCGCTGCCGGCGCTGCCGCCACGCGTCGAGGACTGGCTCGATTCCAAGCGGAGGGCGCTGCCCGCGCCGGCGCGCGGCGAGGTCGACCGGATCCTGCTGCAGCTGGACGCGCTGGCGCCGCAGCTGGCAACGGTGGCGGCCGGGAGCCAAGAGGCCGCCGATGCGCGGCGGCTGATGGCCGAGCACCTGCCCCGCCTGATCGACAGTTACGAGGCGGTTCCGGCACGCGTGCGCGCCCGCGACCGCGATGCTGACCGTCAGCTGACCGAAGGGCTGCGCGTGGTCGGCGACGAGCTGGAGCGGCTCAACATGCGGCTTGCCGCCGAGCGGCTCGAGGCGCTTGAAGTGGAGGGGCGTTTCCTCGAAAGCCGCTATCGCGACGGCCCCCGGCTCGACAAATAGGCGCCCCCCACCCCAGGCCAGACACGGAGCCCATGTGAAGGTGTCCAGATGAAGCTTCAGACCCTGATTGCTGCGCCAGCCTTCGGCGCGCTTCTGCTCCTCGGGCTCGCGGGCCCCGTCGATGCGCGTCGGCCAGCGGCGGGACCGAGGTCTTCGGCGCCCGTTGCGGCGGCGCCTGCCCCGCTTGCCGAGCTCGTCAAGCAGGTCGACATTCCCTACGAGCAGTTCACGTTGCCGAACGGGCTCCGGGTGGTGGTGCACACCGACCGCAAGACGCCCCTGGTTGCGGTTTCGGTGTGGTATGGCGTGGGCTCGGCCGACGAGCCGAAGGGCAAGACCGGCTTTGCCCACCTGTTCGAGCATCTGATGTTCAATGGCTCCGGCAATTATGATGGCGAATTCTTCGAGCCGCTCGAGGATGTCGGGGCGACCGCGTTCAACGGGACGACCTGGTACGACCGGACCAACTATTTCCAGAACGTGCCGACCGGTGCGCTCGATCTCGCCCTGTTCCTGGAAGCCGACCGGATGGGGAACCTGTTGCCTGCCGTCACCCAGGCCAAGCTCGACAACCAGCGGGGCGTGGTCCAGAACGAGAAGCGCCAGGGCGACAACCAGCCCTATGGTCTCACCTTCTATGCGCTTGGCGAAGGGCTGTTCCCGGAAGGCCATCCCTATCGCCATTCGACGATTGGATCGATGGCGGACCTCGATGCCGCCTCGCTCGACGATGTCCGCGACTGGTTCCGCGAACATTATGGGCCGAACAATGCCGTGCTGGTGCTGGCAGGCGACATCGATGTCGCGACTGCGCGGGAGAAGGTCACGCGCTGGTTCGGCGGGATTCCGCGCGGGCCGGAACCGGTCCGGCCGCGGGCGGCGCTTCCCGCAGGATCGAGCGGGCGGGACACGATCCGGGATCGCGTGCCGAACGCCCGGCTGCTGTTCGCCTGGGCGGTTCCGGGACTGAACGACCCTGCATCGACCGAGCTCGCGATTGCTGCCTCGGTTCTTGCCGGAGGACAATCCTCGCGGCTGTACAACGATCTGGTCCGCGACCGGCAGCTCGCAGTCGGGGTTTCGGGGAGCGTGCTCCCCTTCAGGCTGGCGTCGATGCTGCTCATTTCGGTCGATGTGAAGCCCGGCGTGGATCCGGCCATCGTTGAAAGCCGGGTCGACGAACTGCTCGACCAGTTCCGGCGCGAGGGGCCCCGGCCGGACGAAGTGCTGCGGGTCGCGACGGTCGCGGTGGGCAGCCGGATTCGTGGCCTCGAGCAGATTGGCGGCTTCGGCGGCAAGGCGGTCGCGCTCGCCGAGGGCGCACTCTATTCGGATGATCCCGGCTTCTATCGCAAGCGCCTCGACCAGCTGGCGCAGGCAACGCCTGCGAGCGTGGGCGCAGCAACGCGCGCCTACCTCGAATCGCCCGGCTTTCGGCTTGCGACCCTTCCGGGCGAACGCGGTGCCAGGGAACTGGCGCTCGTTGGGGAGTCGGGGGTGGCGTCTGCCCAAGCCGGTGCCCGGCAGGCAAGCAGCGCTGCACCCGACCGGTCCAGGCTTCCCGCCGTCGAGCGGCGCGACGGTCTCGACTTTCCCGCGATCGCGCGGGCGACACTTTCGAACGGCATCCCGGTCGTGTTCGCGCGTCGGTCGGCGGTGCCGGTGGTGGAGGTGATGGCGAGTTTCGATGCCGGGATCGCCGCCGACCGGGCGGACCGACCCGGCACCATGGGCCTCATGCTCGCGCTCTTGCGCGAAGGCACGGCGAGCCGCTCGGGCCGGGACATCGTCGAGGAACTGGAGCGGCTGGGAGCCCAGCTCGCACCTTCGTCGAGCCTCGACCGGACGCGGGTTGTTCTGTCGGCGCTCGGACCCAATCTCGCACCCTCGCTTGCGCTGATGGCAGACGTGGTGCGCAACCCGGCGTTTGCGCCGAACGAGGTCGAGCGTGTCCGGGCGATCCGCCTTGCCGCGCTTGCGCAGGAGGAAGCCAACCCGAGTTCGCTGGCCTCGCGTGCGCTGGCGCCGCTGCTGTTCGGTGACGACCACCCCTATGCCCTTCCGCCTTCCGGGCTTGGAACTGCAGACGGGCTGAAGGCTGCGACCAGAGAGGATCTGGTCGAGGCACACGGCCGCTGGATCAGGCCGGACAGCATGACCCTGTTTGTGGTGGGCGACACGACGCTGGAGAGGCTGGTGCCAGAGCTCGAGCGGGCGTTCGGGAGCTGGCAGCCAAGTGCCACGCCACGCGGCGTCAAGCCCATGCCGGCCATGCGCGCGCCGGGTGAGCCCCGGATCGTGCTGATTGACCGGCCGAACGCGCCGCAGTCGGTCATTGCTGCCGGCCCGCCCCTCGGCGTGACCGGGCGCGACGATCGGCTCGATCTTGCCCTCGCCAACGAGACCCTGGGGGGCAGCTTCACATCGCGGCTCAACATGGACCTTCGGGAGGCCAAGGGCTGGTCCTACGGCGTGCGCTCGGTGGTTGCGCCAGCGGTTGGCCAGATGGCGTTCCGCATCTTCGCACCAGTGCAGGCCGACCGGACAGGGGATTCACTTGCAGCACTGATGGCGAATGTCCGCGCCTTCTCGGGTCCCGAACCGGTGAAGCCCGAAGATTTGGCCCGGGCGATCAACGCGAACGTCTATGCGCTCCCGGGGGAGTTCGAGACCTCAGGCGCAGTGCTGGCGGCGCTCGAGACGCTGACCGTTCTTGGCCGGCCGGATGATTATCACGCGCAGCTTCCGGCGCGTTATCGCGCGCTCGACCAGGGTCTGGTCACGCGGGCGGCGGCAACGCTGATTGATCCGTCGCGGCTCAGCTGGGTGATTGTCGGTGACAAGCGCGTCGTCGAGCCCCAGCTTGCCAGGCTGGGCCTTCCGGTTGAGGTGAGGGCCGCGCCCTGAGCCTCAACCCTCGCTTGGAATTCCGCTCGGGCGTCTTCCGGCGCAACGCATCCGGGGCGCTCCGCCTGCAAGCGGCGGGCGTCTAGGCGGCTCCGGCCGCCTGGTCGCTTCTCAGATAGATGCTGCGCTTCGGAAACTCGAACATTTTCAGCACTATGGGTGCGAAGAAGTCGAGCGGCGCTGTGTCATAGGCTGGATCAAATGCGGGCTGGTCATATTTTTCGCAGAATTCCGCACATGCCTCAAAATAGGGATGCCCACGATACTGCTCGCGCATGTGGCGGTCGAGCCCGAGGTGCTCAAAGAAATAATAGCCTTGGAAGATCCCGTGCTTTTCACAGATCCAGTGCAGGTCTTCGGATACGAAGGGTTTGATGATGGCGGCGGCGATATCGGGGTGATTGTAGGCGCCGAGCGTATCCCCAATATCGTGGAGGAGCGCCATGACGACATATGCCTCGCTGCGCCCGTCGCGGTGGGCGCGGGTCGCAGTCTGGAGACAATGGGTCAGCCGATCCACCGGAAATCCCCCGTGGTCGTCCTTCAGAAGCAGCAGGTGGTCGAGGACCCTCTGGCCGCCGGCCCGATTGAAGGGGATCGCGTGGGAGGCGATGATCGCCCAGTCTTCCGCCGTTGCTTCTGTCATGGCCCGAAACCGGGCACGGGTTTCCTGCTCCATCACATCCTCCCACGTCCAGGGGGAAGAGTATAGCGCAAGGAGCGGATCTTCCAAAAGGTGGACCTGCACGACGCGCGAACGTGCGTTGGGCTCAGCCGGACGGCGCGCATGGAGTTCTCGATCGAGCCAGAAAATTCACCGCCGTGCGAGGGCGGAGGAGGCGACAGGCAAATGGCGGCAGTTTTGCGAACGAAGCGAGGGTGGGCCATCCCGAGAGGGAGTCTTGCCCTTGCGTGGGTGGTCGTCGCAACTGCCTGCACAGCGCGGCCATTTCCGATTGGGGAGGGGCGCACAATCGAAATGGAATGCGCGGGGTTGGGCGCGCCAACCGTGGTACTCGAGGCGGGCTGGGCAGCGGATCACTCGGCGTGGACAAGGGTGCAGCCAGCACTGGCCCGGTTGACGAGGGTCTGCAGCTATGACCGCGCTGGAACGGGCCGAAGCCCTGGCGGGCCTCTGCCGCGAACTCCGGAGGTGGTCGCCAACGATCTGCTTCTTGCGCTTGACGCAGCCGGCGTGCGCGGACCGCTCGTGATCGTTGGGCACTCCATCGGTGCCATCTACGCGCAAACCACTGCCCGTTTGGCCCCAGACCGCGTCATTGGCCTCATATTGGTCGACCCGACGGTCGACGCCATGGCGCCGGCCGGACTTGCGCCGCACATTGCCAGTGCCAGGGCGTGTCTTGCCGCGGTTCGGGAGGGTGCGCCGTCGCCTCCGGAGGGTCTGTCCGGCCCATGCACGGTCCGGGCCACCGAATCAGCGGAAGTCACCTGGACGCACCGGGTTTCAGAACTGGAAAGTCTGTTTCCCGAGAAACGGAAGGCGCCTGCTGATCGTGCGCGGTCGGACCTTCACGTCTTGGTGCTGAGCGCTGGTCGGGATTCCGACACGCCGGGCGGGCAGTGGCGAATTCAGGAGCACCAGGCGCTCGCAAGACGCCACGCGAATGGCGGTCACCGCATCGTGCCGTCGAGCGGCCACATGATGATGTTCGATTCGCCGGATGTCATCGTAGACGCGGTCTCCGGCCTTGTCGCAACGACAAGGGAGTCGACCCGGCCACTGCCATCAACCCGGTCACCTGGGGAGCAGGCGTTTCAAGGCTGGCCGAGTTCAGACCACAAAGGAAAAGGGCCCAGCGGATAACCGCCGGGCCCATGTTCCTTGTCCTGAGACCCCGGAGAGCCGGGGTCATGCAAGACAGTCCTACATCCGGCCGCCGAAGGTAATTTCGACGCGACGGTTCTGAGGTTCGCGGACACCGTCAGGGGTCTGGACCAGCAGACGCTCCTGCCCGAAGGCCTGGGTTGTCATCTGGCTTTCGGGGATGCCCTTGGCAGCCATGTAGGCCTTCACGGCATCAGCCCGACGCTGCGAAAGGCCCATGTTGTAGGAGGCCCTGCCCGACGTGTCGGTGTGACCCGCCAGCACCACCGAGGTCTGCCCGGTCTGCATATAGGCTTCTGCCGCACGATCGAGGATCGCAGCAGCCTCTGGCGTGATCTCGTACCTGTCCCAATCGAAGAACACGAGGAACGGCCCTGGGGTCACCGCCGGCGGTGGAGGCGGCGGAGGCGGGGGCGGAGGCGGAGGCGGAGGCGGCGGAGGCGGCGGAGGCGCTTCCGGCTCGAACAGATTGAAGGTGATGCCGGCCAGAAGGCTGTGGCTGCGGAATTTGCCCGAGAGGTCCAGCCCGTTGGTGGTCTGGAGATCGAGCGAACCGACATTGAAGTAACGATACTTCAGGCCAAGGTCGACCTTGTCGCTGAGTGCATAGCGGATCCCGGCGATCCCCTGCCAGGCGAAACCGGTATCGCTGTCATCGGCAAAAGCCGAACCGAACTTGGCGAGCTGCCAGATGTGAGCCTGGGTCCGGGCGATGCCGGCGCCGCCGCCGACGAACGCTCCAAACCGGCTCTCATCTCCGCCCCCGAAATCGAGGAGGAAGTTCATCATGAACGACAGGATCCGGGCGTTGCCGTCCGCACTGTCGTAGACACCAGAAGGTGGCACACCGGTCAGGCCGCAACCTGGGCCCTTGCTCGCCGCACCGCAACCACCGCCCGGGATCGCCGGAATGGCCCCGTTGACGGTGATCGAATCGAGATTCGCATCCTTGTAGGCGACTTCGAACTCAGCGCGGAGGCCCCCGAAGTCGTAGCCCATCACACCGCCGACGTCATAGCCCACTTCATATTTGTTGCGCAGCGCATTCTGCGTCGTCCGCGGCGAGACCCCAGCGGTGGTGAGATCAAAGCTCTCGGCCTGGGCAATCATCCCACCGCCCTCAAGACCGATGTACCACGCCTTGTCCCGAGCCTGCGCGGCGCCGGCCAGCGCAGTCGACGCGAGCGCCACGCCAATGGCGAACCTCTTCATGTTGATCCCCTTCAGACGCACCTGTCGAA
>CALLWN010000319.1 GCA_938016505.1 uncultured Sphingomonadaceae bacterium | reverse complement strand
GCACTTGTGCCCATGCGGATCCGCTGGGCCTGCGCCACGCTCTCGATCGCCGCTTCCGCGGTCAGCCCGCCCTCGATCGCATCGTTGATGCGCCGCGCCCAGCCCTCGTCGAAGGCGAACATCTTGTAGGTCTCGAGGATCTCGTCATGGTCGCCTGGCCCGGCGAACTCGGCCTGCCGCACCATGTGGTCGACCTGTTCGCGCAGCGCCCGGAACCCGGCCTCCAGCCGCGCCTTCTCCTCCTCCACATCTTCGGCAACCGTGCGCTCGATCCGGATCCGCGGCTGGTGGAAGACGGCAACGCCGCGCGCCACCCCGTCGACGAGCCGCACCCCCGAAAGCCTGAGCGCCGCCGTCTCGCGCGGCCGCTGCGCCAGCGGCTCGGCGCCGAGGCCGGAGGCGGCAATGAGTTCGGCGAGCACCATGGCGACCGTCTGCAGCGCCTCGATCTCGACATCCTCATAGGCCCGGGGGCTCACATGCTGCACGGCGAGCACGCCGACGACCGCCTCGCGGCGGATGATGGGAACCCCGGCAAAGCTGTGGAACCGCTCCTCGCCCGTCTCCGGCCGATAGGCGAAGCGCGGGTGGGTCGAGGCCTCGGCGAGGTTGAGCGGCGCCCGGGTCTCGGCGATGGTCCCGACAAGACCCTGGCCGAAGCCGAGCCGGGTCACATGCACCGCCTCCTGCTTGAGGCCGCGCGTCGCAAACAGCTCGAGCGCACCCTCCTGCACCAGGTAGATGGATGCGACTTCCGAGCCCAGCTCGTCCGAGACGATTCCGGCAACCTGGTCGAGCTTGGCCTCGGCGGGCGTGCGCGCCGCCATCACGTCGTGGAGACGGCGCAGGATCTCCCGTGCGCTGCCGACCGGCATCAGGCCGGCTCGGCGACCCGGGCCCGGGCGAGCGCTTCTTCAGCCTGCGCCACCAGCCGGTCGATGATGACGGCAACCGGCTCGATCGCCTTCACCATCCCGACCGACTGGCCGGCCATGAGCGACCCGGTCTCGACATCGCCCTCGACGACAGCGCGCCGCAGTGCGCCTGCCCAGTAATGCTCGATCTCGAGGCTCGCGAGCGCAGGCGCGATCTCGCCGCGGTCGAGCCGGGCGGCCACCTCGCGCTGCTTCATGACGAACGCCTCGGTGCCGGCATTCCGGAGCGCGCGGACCGGGATGACGGGCAGGCGCTGGTCGAGCTGCACCGAGGCGACCGCATCGCGCGCCGCCGCCCGCACGAAGGCCTGCTTGAACGCCGGGTGGGCCACGCTCTCGGCCGAGGCCGCGAACATGGTCCCCAGCTGGACCCCGCTTGCCCCCATCTCGAGAAGCGCGGCAATGCCGGCTCCGTGGCCGATCCCGCCCGCGGCGAAGATGGTGGCCTCCGGAAGCTCGGGCAATATCTCCTGGGCGAGCACGGCAAGGCTGACCGGCCCGATATGCCCGCCAGCTTCCGAGCCCTCGATGACGAGCGCGTCCACGCCCGAGCGCAGAAGCTTCCTCGCCACGGCGAAATTGGGCGCAAAGCAGATGAGCCTCGCAAACGCCTTGACGGCCGCGATCGCCGGCGCGGGCGGAAGCCCGCCGGCGAGAACCACATGGGAGACCCCGGCCTCGGCGCACACCCCGATGAGATCGCCGAGCATCGGGTGCAGCGTGATGAGGTTGACCCCGAACGGCCGGTCGGTCAGCGCCCGGGTCGCTGCAATCTCGGCGGCGAGCATGTCGGGCGCCATCGCGCCGCAGGCAATCACGCCGAAGCCGCCGGCATTGGAAATGGCCGAGACCAGGTTTCGCTCCGAGACCCAGGTCATCGCGCCGCCAAGAATGGCGTGGCGGGTCCCGAGAAAGTCCCGGCCGCGCGCGGTCAGCCGGTCGAGGTGCGGGGTCTGGCGCATGTCGGCTGCGGTCACGCTGCGGCGTCCAGGCCATAGGCGGTGTGGAGCACGCGCACCGCAAGCTCGAGATACTCCTCGGCGATCAGGACCGAGATCTTGATCTCGGAGGTGGTGATGGCCTGGATGTTGATCCCGCGCTCGGCGAGCGCCCTGAACATGGTGACCGCAACGCCGGCGTGGCTCCGCATGCCCACGCCCACGACCGAGACCTTGACCACCGACTCGTCGGCGATCAGCCGCGCAAAGCCGATCGCGTCGCGCTCGGCCTCGAGCACGGCCCTCGCGCGCTGGAGCTCGGTGCGCGGCACGGTGAAGGTCACGTCCGTCGTCGCGCTGTCGCGGGCGATGTTCTGGACGATCATGTCGACGTTGATGTTCGCATCCGCAAGCGCGCCGAAGATGGCGGCAACCGCCCCCGGCCGGTCGGGCACGGCAACGATCGTCACCTTGGCCTCGTTGCGGTCGTAGGCAACACCTGCGATCAGTTCCTGCTCCACGATCTCGTCCTCGTCCACCACCAGCGTGCCGGGCGCGTCGGCAAAGCTCGACAGCACGGCAAGCCGCACCTTTTCCTTCATGGCAAGCTCGACCGAGCGTGTCTGCAGCACCTTCGCCCCCACGCTCGCCAGCTCGAGCATCTCCTCGTAGGTGATCCGCGCGAGCTTGCGGGCCCGCGGCACGATCCGGGGGTCGGTCGTGAACACCCCTTCCACGTCGGTGTAGATGTCGCACCGGTCCGCCCCGAGCGCCGCCGCGACTGCAACCGCCGACGTGTCGGAACCGCCGCGCCCCAGCGTCGTCACCCGCCCGTCGGCGGTCACGCCCTGGAACCCGGGAATGACGGCGACCTGCCCGGCCGCAAGCGCCGCCTCGAGCGCTCCGGTCCCGATCTCGACGATCCGCGCCACACCGTGGGCCGCGCTGGTCGAGACCGGCAGCTGCCAGCCGAGAAAGGACCGCGCCGGGACCCCGAGCGCATTGAGCGTGATCGCAAGGAGCCCGCTCGTCACCTGCTCGCCCGAGGCCACCACCACGTCATATTCGGCCGGCTCGGCAAGCGGCGAGGCCTCCCGGCACAGCGCGACCAGCCGGTCGGTCTCGCCCGCCATCGCCGAGACGACCACGGCAACCCGGTGCCCTGCCGCCACCTCGCGCTGCACGCGCCCGGCGACATTCCTGATCCGTTCGATCCCGGCCATCGAGGTGCCGCCGAACTTCATGACGATGAGGGACATGGATGCAGTCTTCGGATGAGTGGTCGGCGGCGTTTACGGATTGCCGTCGCATCGGGCAACCGTCACGGTTGCCTGCCGCCGGCGTCTCTGATAGTTTCAGGCACCGTGAGCATCGCAGCCCTTCGACTTACGCGCCCCCGGGCGCGCTGACCCGCAGGCGGGGGAACCCGCGCCGCGCCCGAGGGGAGACCACACCAGCCGCCACGCCGGGACCGGCCGGCTCCCGACCCGAACGCTTCGATGGAACGCCACGCTCATGACCAACCAGATCCGCATCTTCGACACCACATTGCGAGACGGCGAGCAGTCGCCCGGCTGCTCGATGAACCTCGAGGAGAAGCTCCGGGTCGCAGCCCAGCTCGAGGCACTCGGGGTCGACATCATCGAGGCCGGCTTTGCCATCGCCTCGGAAGGCGACTTCGAGGCGGTCGAAGCCGTCGCCCGCCAGGCCGAGCGTGCCATTGTCGCCAGCCTCGCCCGGGCCAACCGGGCCGACATCGAGCGCGCCGCCCAGGCGCTCCGCCCCGCCAGGCGGCCGCGCATCCACACCTTCATCGCCACCTCGCCGCTCCACATGCGGGTCAAGCTC
>CALLWN010000318.1 GCA_938016505.1 uncultured Sphingomonadaceae bacterium | reverse complement strand
CTCCGCCACCCGGGCCGCACCGGATCGATGGCCATCTCGTCGCAGGCGGCGCCAGCCACGATTTCGACTCCGCCCGCCTCGACATCCTTCTGCGCGCCGCCCGCGACCCGCGGCTGCGGCTGCGGGTGTCGGCGAGCTTCGAGGAATTCGCCGATGGCGGCGAAGTTGCACCGCCGAGCTTTCTGGTCAGCTACAGCTGCAATGTTGCACCTTCCGATGCCGCGCTCGCGCGGCTTGCCGGCTTCCTCGCGCGCGGCGGCCGATGGTTTGCGCTGCACGCCACCAATTCGCTCATCGAATGGCATCCCGAAGGCGTGCGATGCTGCGGCCTCGATCACCCCTTTCTTGCGCTGTTCGGCTCAGCCTTCCAGGCCCATCCGCCGATCGGCCCGTTCCGGGTCGAACCGGTGGGCAACAATCCTCTGACCGCGGGCATCGCCCCATTTGACGTAACGGACGAACTCTATCTTTCTGACCTTGAGGACGACGTGGAGGTGCTGCTTGCCGCCCGCTTCAGCGGCCACGCCCCCGGCTTCGCCCGGGCCGACTGGACCCATGGCCCCGACCAGAGGCCACTCATGACGCTGCGCCGCCACGGCGCAGGCGCAATCCTCCATTTGGCACTCGGCCACCGCCGCGGCATCTACGATGCGCCGCACCGCGCCGCCGTCCTGCCGGCGCGCGAGGAAGGGGCCTGGACCGCGCCGCAGTTCAGGACCCTGTTGGCCCGAGGCCTCGCCTGGGCAGCGGGGGTCGATGCCGGCCCCCTCGACGGTGCGGCATGACCGTGCAGCGGCTGCCGCCCCTTGGCGACTCGGAGTTGGCGGAGGATCTTCGCGATTTGCTGGCCGCCTGGCCCTACCGGCTCCACCGCACGCTTGCCCATTCGCCCGAGAGCCTTGTCAGGTGGATGCCGTGGGCCGAGCATATCCTGCTGCGCAACCGCCTGCCGGCGCGGGATCGCGAGATCGCCATCCTCCGCGTCGCCTGGAATGCGGCCTGCGCCTATGAGTGGGGCATGCACGCGATGGTCGCCCGCAGGATCGGCATGACCGATGCGGACATCGATGCCGTGGTCGAGGGAGCAGCGAGCGCGCACTGGCAACCGCACGAGGCCGCCCTGGTTTCGGCCGTCGACCAGCTGATGGCGACACACCGCATCGACGATCCGACATGGGCTGGTCTTGCGGCGCGGCATGAACCTGCAGCACTGGTCGATTTCCTTTATGTGACCGGGCAGTTCATGATGATCGCCTGGATCCTGAACGGGCTCGCCATCGCGCCCGAGGAGGGGCTCGAGCCGCTGCCGGCGAGACCTGCTGCAAGGAGCTGAGCATGGACCTGGGGCTTTCCGGCAAGCGGCTTCTTATCACCGGGGCGACCCGCGGCCTCGGCCAGGCCATCGCCCGCGCGCTTGTCGCCGAGGGCATGGACATTGCCTTTTGCGCACGCACGGCCGATGCCGTCGCGGACGCCGAAGACGGTTACCGGGCGCGGGGCGCACGGGCGAAAGGCTGGGTGCTCGACGTGCGTGACCCGGAGGCCTACCGCGCCTTTCTTGGCGAAGGGCTGGCCTTTCTCGGCGGCTGCGACGTCTTCATTCCGAATGTCTCCGCCAAGGCCGGACTCGAAGGCGAAGCGCAGTGGCGCGCCAATTTCGAGGTCGACCTCATGGGGGCAGTGCGGGGGATGGAGGCACTCTCGCCAGCTCTTGTCGAGGCGCGAGGCGCGGTGCTCTTTCTCGTGACGACCGCAGCGCTCGAGCATTTCCCGGTGGTGCAGCCCTACAATGTTCTGAAGGCAACCCTCATCGTTTACGCCAAGCAGCTGTCACAGACGCTGGGGGCGAAGGGTGTGAGGGTCAACTGCATCTCGCCGGGCTCCATCTATTATGAGGGCTCGAGCTGGCAGCGCGCCGAGCGGGCGAACCCGGCCTTCTTCGAGATGGTGCGAAAGTCCATCCCCGAGGGCAGGCTCGGAACACCGGAAGAGGTGGCGCAAGTCGCGGCCTTTCTGGTCTCGCCTGCGGCGTCCTGGATCAATGGGGAGAACATCGTGATCGACGGCGGCCAGATCAAGCGCGTGAACTACTAGCGCCCTGCTGGCCGCGCCCCGCGCCACCCTTCAGATGGTTGCACCGCCATCGACGGGAAGATCGATCCCGGTCACGAAACGGCTTTCGTCGGAGGCAAGGAACAGCGCTGCATTTGCGACATCCTCCGGGGCGACGAGCCGGCCGAGCGCAGCGGCGAGCGGATGGACTGCCATGCGGCGCGCCCGCCCGTCCGGGTCGCCGGCCAGGTTCGCTTTCATCATGGCGGTCTCGGTCGAGCCGGGGTGAACGAGGTTGGCGCGGATCGGAAGGCGACGTCGCGCGAAATCGAGCGCCATCGCCTTCACGAGGTTGCGCTGTGCCGCCTTGGCGGCGGCATAGGCCGGAAGCTCGCCGGCGGGCCTGAGCGCGAGCGTGGAGCCGATCGCGATCACCGATGCCGAGGGGGCTGCGGCGAGGAAGGGGAGCAGGGCCTGGGTTCCGACGAGGACTGCGGTTGCATGCACGTCGAGAAAGGCCTGCCAGCGTTCCGGCGAGAGGTCTGCAAGCGGAGTCAGGCCGGAGATGCCGGCATTGTGGACGAGGATGTCGAGGCGCCCATGCGGCGCACACTCCCGCGCCGCGATGGCACGCCACTGCCCGGTTGCAGTGACGTCGAGCGGGAGGATTCCGGGCGCTTCGGCCCGGTCGGTGGCAAGCACCTCCGCGCCTTCGGCACGGAAGCGGGAGACGATGGCCGCGCCGATCCCGCCGGCTGCTCCCGTGACCAGCGCAAGCTTGCCAGCGAGCCTCATCGGGCTTCACGCCTGGGCTGCGCGCATGGCGCGGTAGGGGCGGAGCGCGCGGAGCAGGGCGGCCATGGCAAGCGGCGCGCAGAGGGCGTTGACGAGGGCGAGGCCGTAGCGGACGCCGTCCGGCCCTGTGAAGAGCCGGTCGGAGAGCGCGCCGACGATCACCGGGCCGAGCCCCAGCCCCACGGTGTTGATGACGAGCATGTAGAGCGCACTCACCTGGCCGCGAAGCTCGTTGGGGGTGGCGAGCTGGAGGGCGGTTGCGGCCATCGGGTAGGGAATGGTGCCGAGCAGGACTGCTGGTGCGAACAGGGCAAGCGCCAGCTCGCCCGAAGGCATGAGCGGCGCGAGGCCGCCGAACAGGCCGGTGCCAACATAGCCGAAGGCCGCGACCCGCAGCGGGGCATCGGTGACGCCGCGCGCAGCAAGCGAATCGCAGATCCGGCCCGCGAGCAGCGCGCCCGCAGGCGCGAACAGGAGGGTGAGGAGACCGTAGCCGAGCCCGACTTCGGCCGGGGTCCACTGGTAGGCCCGGATGAAGAGCGCGGGAGTCCAGACCGCCGAGGCGTAACTCGACAGGGTGACGAGGGCGAAGCCGGTGAAGAACGGGAGAATGGCGGCGCGGCGTCCCCAGACATGGCCGGCGGCCTCGGCGAGCGGGACTGCGCCTCTCCGCGTGCGACCCCGCCGCGCCGGCTCGGGGATCAGCAGGATGACGGCGGCGACCACCAGCCCGGGGATGGCGACGAGGACGAAGACCCGCTGCCAGCCGGCGAGATCCTCGAGGACTGGCCAGCCCGAGATGTCTGCAGCGGCGACGAGGGCGACGCTGGCGCCGCCGGCGACATAGGCGAACCCGATCCCGATGAAGGCGGTCATGGTGAAGACCGACATGGCGCAGCCGAGCTTCTCGGGCGGAAACAGGTCGGCGATCATCGAGAAGGCGGCGGGCGCGAGCGAGGCCTCGCCAGCGCCGACCCCGACCCGCGCGGCAAACAGCTGGCCAAAGCTGCGGGCAAGGCCGGAGAGGAAGGAGAAGAGGCTGAAAACGAAGACTCCAGCGGCGATGATGGCCTTGCGCGGCCGGGTATCGACCAGGCGGCCGATCGGGAGCGCGAGCGTCGTGTAGAAAAGGCCGAAGGCGAGCCCCTGCAGCATCCCGAACTGCGTGTCCGAGATGGCGAGATCGGCCTTGATGGGCTCGACAAGCAGATTGACGATGATCCGGTCGAGGTAGGAGAGGATGTTCGCGAGCGCGAGGAGGGCGAGCACGCTCCAGGCGACACGCGCCGCGGGCCATGGCGCGGTCGCGGCAGCGCTCAGCACGCGCCCTTTCCGGCCTCGGCCAGGGCCCGTTCGAGGAGCGCCCGCCCTTCGGCCGAGGTCACGAGCAGGCGCGTGAAGGCCCTGAGTGCGGCGAGGCGCGAGTCCCTGTCGTACACCACGCCCTGCTGCTGCGTGACCCCCTCGACAAGGAAGCGGACCACGTCGCGGGCGAGGTCGAACCCGGTGACGCCGCGCAGCTCGTCCGGAAAGATCCGGGCTGCCGCCTCGCGCCGGGCGGAGTCGAACGCCGCCATCGCCGGGCGGAAGATGGCGCCGAGTTCGGGATCGGTCCGCGCGGCCTGCGCCAGCTCGGCGAAGGCCGCGAACGCCTCATCCTGCGCCTGCTCCCAGGCAAGCTCCACGGCCCGCTCGGCAAAATCGGGGCGGTGGCGGATCGCAGCGACCCCGGCCTCGTAGCGCGCGACCCTGAGCCGTGTGACATGAGCGACCAGCGCCTCGACGAGCGCACGCCGCGTCGGGAAATGGTAGATCATGGCAGCGCGCGACAGGCCGGCCGCTGCTGCAACGCCCGAGATGGCCAGCTGCTGATAGCCGTCGCGCGCCAGCAGCCGGAGCGCAGCATCGAGGATCCGCACGCGGGTGCGGGCGCTTTTCGAGAACTCGCCATCGCGCGCCCGCGTCGCATCGGGGAGGCTGTCGAGCATTTGCTGACCGCTCGACGTCATGCCCGGAACACCAGAGGCAGGGCGAGCAGGTTGCGATGGTGGAAATGGGTGCGGAACGGGAGCGCACCCTGCTCCGCGGCAAGGCTGACGCCAGCGAAGCGGTCGAGCAGCGCTTCCAGCGCGATGGTGAGCTCGAACCGCGACAGCGCCGCCCCGACGCAGAAGTGCAGCCCCATGCCGAAGGCAAGATGCGGCGCTGCCGGCTTGCCGTCGAGCCGGACCGTGTCGTCGTCGGGGCCGAAGACCCGCTCGTCGCGGTTGGCGGAGGCGAAGCGCAGGTGGAGCAGGCTTCCGGCGGGGATGGCGATGCCGCCCAGCCTTGTGTCGGCGACGGCGCGCCGGAACTGGCCCTGGATCGGGCAGTCGAGCCGAAGCACTTCCTCGATGAACCGCGGCAGGAGCGCGCGGTCAGCCGAAAGCCGGGCCCAGAGCCCTGGCGTCTTGGCGAGACGGAGCAGGGCAAAGGCCAGCGTCGCCGTCGTCGTCTCGTTGCCGGCGACGAGGAGCTGGGTGAGAAGCGACAGGATCTCGCCAGCCTCGAGCGGCCGCCCGGCGATGGTCGCATTGGCAAGCAGGGTGATGGCATCGGCGCCGTCGCTGCCGCGCCGCGCGTCGACCAGCGCCATCATCGCCTGGTGGCAGGCAAGCGTCAGTCGGGCGATCTCGACCGCGCGCGCGTCGGAGGTGAGGAAGCCGAGCTCGTCGGCGAAGGCATCAGACCAGCGCTTGAGGGTGTCGTCGCCAAGGTGACGCATGCCGAGGATTTCGCCGATGACGGCAATCGGCAATGGCACGGCGAAGGCGGAAACGAACTCGATTTGCTCGCAAGGCGCAATCCTCTTCGCGAGTTCAGCGACGCGGCTGGCGATGAAGGGGCGGATGGTGGCAAGCCCGCGCGGCATGAACAGCGGCGCGACCAGCGCGCGGAAGGCATCGTGGCTGGGGCCGTCATTGTGGGAGAGGGTGGGCGCTAGCGGCCAGCCCTTGGCGCGGATGGCCTGGACTTCCGCCGGAAGCCCGCCGGCGCGCATTCCGGCGCGGTCGACCGCGCTCGAGAAGCGCTCGGGCGCGCGCAGCACCTCGATCGCAAGCGCATGATCGAGCACGTAGAAGATGCCGGTATCGGCCTCGTGGAAGATGGGTCCCTGGGCGCGAAGCGCCCGGTAGGCCTCGTGAGGGGCGACCATGAAGCCGGGCGCGCGCGGCGCGAACCGGGCAGTCACGGCCTCGGCCCGTCCTCTGCCATGAAGGCGTCGAGGCAGGCGTGGAAATGACGGATGCGGGCCTCCTGGACGAGGCCAGTGACGGGGCCGGTCGTCGCCATGGCGTTGAGGCCCTTCTGCAGCGCGGCGAGGTTCGACATGTCCTCGTCGAACACCGCAGCGAAGCCGCCGAGCTCGGGGGCGAGGCCATGGCTGTCGTCGGGGCCAAGGTCCCGCGCCTCCCGCGCGGCCTGCACGGTCTTCCCTGGCGCGACGGGCAGGAGGAACATGATCTCCATCGTGCAGGCGTCGGCGGTTGCCCCGGGCAGGAAGCGGTAGACGAGATAGGAGCCCCATCCGGCCCAGAGCACGAGATTGGGGAAAACATGGTACTGGATCGTGTCGATGAGCTCGCAGTCGGTCGCGTCTGCCACGTCGAGCCCCTCGGCCATCAGTGCCTGCCGGCGCATGTCGGCAAGCGCTGCGCGCGCCGTTTGCCCGGCGGGCAGTTCCATGGCATCCGCAGCAGCGCCAAGCGCCGGTCGCAGACCGGCGCGGAACACCTCCTCTTCCGAGCGCGGCGGGCCGTTGGGGCTCGCAAGACCGCGCGGCGAAATCATCCGCGTGGTGCGCGCCCCCTCCCAAACGTCATACTGGGTCATGGCATCGCCGAGGTAGGACATGGCCGAGCGGTGGGTCTCGGTCACGTGGAAGCTCTCGATGAAGGCTTCCAGCGCAACCTTCCAGTTGCAGCGGTGGTGCTTTCGCACATGGACTGCCTTCACCCGCGCCGAAAGGTCCCAGCCGCGCGTTGCGTAGTGCGCGGGGAGAAACTCGAGGAAGCCGTCGAACGGCTCGGGCTCTGGCGAGGGGTTGATGAAGACGAAGCCGCCCCAGGTGGCAACATGCGCGCGCGGCAGGCGGAAGGTCTCGCGGTCGACATGGGGGAAGTCCCAGCTGTTGACGACGCTGCGGCAGCTGCCGTCGAGGTTCCAGCTGAACCCGTGGAAAGGGCAGCGGAATTCGGTTGCATGGCCATCGGCCTCGCGAAGCATCCGGCCGCGGTGGAGGCAGGCGTTGACGTGGGCTGCGATCTCCGTCGAAGACACCCGGGTGACAAGGAAGGACAGCGCCCCGACCGTGTAGACGACATAGTCGCCGGGTTCGGGGATGTCCTCGATTCGGCATGCCATCTGCCACGCCCGTGGCCAGAGCCGCGCAGCCTCGCGCGCGGCGAAGGAGGGAGAGGTGTAGCGGGCGCGGTCGATCGGACGGGCCGGGACGCGGGCAGTGCCGCAGTCGCGAAGCACGTCCGGCACGGGACGCGTCTCGGCATCGAGCATGGCCTGGATCGACGGTTCGGGTGGGTGCCCGGCCGGCTGCAGCTGCGCCATCGCAAACTCCGACTTTCATACACACATATGTGAAAATTCCGCCTCGGAAAAGCCTGCGAAAAGGTGAGGGACGCCGGCATCCGGCAGCGACGAGGCCGAAGGCTAAGTCCCGGACCCCTGACAAGAGCGGGCTTTCGCGCCGGGGTCGCGCTGGTATCCTTGAGCCGCTTGCAGTCCGCGCTCGGCCATGTTTCGGCCGGCAAAGGCTGCCGCCGAGGGGAGGATCGGCCATGGCGCCCGATGACCTGCAGATGCCCGCTGAGCCCGGCGAGGCCCGCTGCCCGGGGCCGTCGGCGCGCGACATCATTCTCGCCGATGGCAGGCCGGTCCACCCGCCGCTCGTCGCCGAAAGCCCCGTCTTCCTCGGCGATGCCGACATCCCCTACGACCGCTATGTCTCGCCGGCCTTCTTCGAGCGGGAGATGACCAAGCTCTGGCCAAGGACCTGGCAGTGGGTCTGCCGCGAGGAGCATCTGCCCGAGCCGGGCGACTGGATCACCTACGAGATCGGCCGCCACGCCATCCTCGTGGTCCGCGGCGAGGATGGCCAAATCCGCGCCTTCCCCAATGTGTGCATGCACCGCGGCACCCAGCTGAAGCCGCCTGCGAGCAGCGGCGGCGCGGCCGAGCTGCGCTGCCCGTTCCACGGCTGGAGCTGGACGCTGGACGGCCAGCTCAGGCACATTCCCTGCCGCTGGGACTTTCCCCATGTGACCGACGCCGCCTTCGCGCTCCCGCGCTTCCGGGTTGGGCTGTGGGGCGGGTTCGTGTTCGTCAACATGGACCCCGGGGCTCCGCCGCTCGAGGCGCAGCTCGGGCCGCTTGCCGAGCATTTCACCGGCCGCTGGGATCTCTCGAAGCGGCGGATTGCGCTCCACATCCAGAAGGAGCTCGACACCAACTGGAAGGCGGCGCTCGAGGCCTTCCTCGAGGCCTACCATGTCTACGAGACCCACGCCCAGGGGCTTGCGACTGCAGGCGACGCCAACGCCTGCTATGACATCTTCAGCGCGTTCGTCACCCGCTTCGTCCACACCATCGGCACGCCAAGCCCACATTATACCGTGCCGCAGACCGAGCAGGACATCATGGACAAGATGCGGCCCGATGGCCTGCGCGTGCCCGAGGGCCGCACCGCGCGCGCCGTGCTCGCCGAGACGCTGCGCGCCGAGATCGGCGCGGACTGGGGGGTGGACCTCTCGGACTTTTCCGACAGCGAGATGATCGACTCGATCGAGTATCATCTGTTCCCCAACATGTGCCTCTTCCCGGGCGTGTCGCTCCCCATGGTCTACCGGTTCCGGCCGCTCGGCATGGACCCGGGAAGGACCATCTTCGATCTCCTGTTCCTCAGGATCGTGCCCGATGGAACCGGCCTTGCCCTCCCGCCCGAGCCGATCCCGCTCAGCGCCGACCAGTCCTATGCGAGCGCGCCTGGCATGAACCCCGGGCTGGGGGCTGTCTACGACCAGGACACCGGCAATCTCGCCGCCCAGTATCGCGGCTTCCTGGCCTCGGTGAAGCGCGGCCAGACGCTCGGCAACTACCAGGAAGCGCGAATCCGCCGCTTCCACCTGACGCTCGACCAGTATCTCGGCCATGACTGAGGCCTTCGACCCCCTCGACCGGCTGACAAGCTGGCACGCCATCTACGATCTGCTGTGCGACTACATGCGCGCCCAGGACCGGCTCGACCCGGCGCTCCACCGCTCGGTGTTCCACGACGATGCGACAACCGACTATGGCGCGGCCTTCAAGGGCGCCGCCGACGGCTTCGTCGCCTTTGCGCAAGGCGTGCTCGCCGCGCACGCTGCCAACCACCACATGATCGGCCAGGTCCGGATCGACTTCGAGACCGCCGACCTCGCCTTCGGCGAAGTCTATTTCCAGGCCTTCCACCGGATCGAGGAGGCAGGCGAGGCGAAGGACCTGTTCATCGCCGGCCGCTACGTCGACCGCTACGAGCGGCGCGCCGGCGTCTGGAAGATCGCCCATCGCAGCGAACTGGTGGACTGGCTCAGGACCGAGCCTGCGGCCGACGCGCTGCTGCGGGTCCAGCCCTTCCCCATGGGGGCGCGCGCCCCCCACGATCTCAGCTGCCGCCGGGAGGCGTTGCGCACGCGATGACCGCTGCTCCCGAACAGCTCGCCGACCGGCTCGCGATTGCCGATGTGCTGTACCGCTATGCCCGCGCGATTGACCGCTGCGACCTTCCCCTGCTGCTCGGCCTGTGGTGGCCGGGCGCCCAGTGCGACTATGGCAGCGGCCCGATCGATGCCGCCGCCTGGTCGGAGGCAACGGTCGCAGCGCTCCGCCAGATGCGCCGGACCCAGCATTTCCTCGGCAACATGCTGATCGAGGTGGAGGGCGACCGGGCGACGGCGGAGACCTACTGCCGCGCCTGGCACGAGGTTGACAGCCCCGACGGGCCGCAGGAGATGGAGGTGGGCGGGCGCTACCTCGACCGTCTCGAAAAGCGCGGCGGGGAATGGCGGCTCGCACTTCGCCGCTACGTGATGGACTGGAACCGCAACGGCCCCTCGACCTGCCAGTGGGACGGCCCGCTCTACGGCACGCTCGGGCGGCACGGCGCCCGCGGCGCGGATGACCCTCTCCACAGCGGAGCCTGACATGGACCTCGACCCGCGCCTCGAGCGCCTTCTCGCCAGGGAAGCCTGCACCAAGCTTGTTCTCCGGATGGCCCGCGCGATCGATCGCTGCGACGCCGAGCTGCTCAAGAGCCTCTTCCACCCGGATGCCACCGACGATCATGGCCTGTTCAGCGGCACGGCAACCGATTTCGTGCCATGGGTGATGGGAGTTCTCGGCGGCATGGTCCGTACCCAGCATCTCATCGGCAATGTCCTGATCGAGGTTGACGGCGACGAGGCCCGGGGTGAAAGCTATTTCCTCGCCCACCATGTGCTCCCCGGCGAAAGCGGGGAGCAGACCATGGTCGCAGCAGGCCGCTATCTCGACCGCTTCGCCCGGCGCGACGGCCAGTGGCGCATCACACGCCGCCACGCGGTCTACGACTGGAGCTCGACCGCGCCGAACAGCGACATCTGGGACCGGGCGAACATGCCGGGCTTCAGCTTCGGCGCGCGCGGCGCGGATGACCCGTCCTACGCCCATTTCGCCCGTTGAGCCGACCGCCACCGGCTCCGGCCGACGGCGGATTCGCCCCGGTCAGCGCATCTGGAGCACGGTGTAGGCGCGGCCGGTGAAGCGCCACTGGCCGTCCGGGTCGCGCCGGAGCTGGTCGTCATAGCGGCCCGAGACGAAGCGCTCGGTGCCATCCACCTGCTTCATCATCTCAAGCATGTAGCAGCGCGACTGCGCCACGTCGCCTTCGACTGCGACTGCCCCATGGTTCACATACATGCCGACCGTCTCGAACCCGGCCATGAGCTGGAGCCACAGCGCCCTGATGTTCGCGCGGCCTTCGGCCTTCTGGCCCGCCACTTCCCACACTGCATCTTCGGCCCAGCATTCGGCCCAGTCGTCGGCGTCGCGGCGGAACACCGCGTCATTGTAGGCCTCGATCCGCTCGCGGATCGCCAGCCGGTCGGCCATGTCGCCCGAAAATCCCCTCATCGCCCCATCCTCCCGAAATGCGCCTGCGGAACGCCGGCAGCGTCATAGACCGGCTCGACGAGATCGCAGCGATATTTGGCCGACCGCGCCGAAACGAGGCCGGAGCGGCCCAAATGGTCGCGCATCGCGGCGTAGCTCGGGTCGCGGAAATGGCCGGCGAGCGCCTCTTCACTCTCCCAGGCCTCGAACACATGGACTCGGCCCGGGGTGGCCGGGTCGAGAGCCCAGTCATAGGCGATGCACCCCGGCTCGGCGCGCGAGGCCGCGATGAAGGGCTGGGCATCGCGCAGCGCCTGCTCGGCGCCTGCAGCCGCGAGATCGATGACCGCCGAGATCAGGACCGGCATCCTCCCCTCCCCCTTTGCACCGGCGTCCGGCGCGTCACCTGCTCAGTCGGCCAGCCATTTCTCGAGATTTTCGTGGAAGTAGCGCACCCGCCGTTCCTGCCAGGCGAGATAGTCCCGCCGGTAGCCGCGCGACTTCAGCCCGCGCTGCTGGCGTTCCCAGACCGAGACATCCTGGTCGATTCCGGGGCCGCACGACACCTCGCCAGCCTTGCCCTGCACATGCGGGGCGGGAACCGAGACATCGACCCACTCTGCCATGCTCTGCGAATAGTAGCGCTCGGTGCCTTCCGGAAACAGGGTCATGTACCACATGTCGAAATAGCATTTCTCCGGGTCGGTCTCGTGCGGGCGCGCACGCAGCCAGATATTGCCATCCGGCTTCAGGCTGAAGGAGAGGTTGGGAAAGATCGTGTAGTGCCAGTGATCGGTCAGCTGATCGTCGTGGTAGCTTGAAAAGTCGAAGCCCTTCTCTGCGCCTTTTTCGCGCTTGGCCTTCTGGAGCGCGGCGCGGATTTCCCGCGTCTTCCCGCCGCGGAACTGATCCGGGTCGAGATCCCAGAACTTCAGCTCCTCGGCGAGATAGGCGAGCGTCTCATTCTCGCCGCCCTGAAGCTGGCGGGTCGGGCCAGCGCCGGGCATGAACATCCGGGCATGGCCCTCCGGGTAGAGATCGAACTGGCAGTGCTGGTGGGCATATTCCATGACGAACTTCGTTTGCGGGTGGACGAAGGGCACATGGTAGCTCTCGTTGAAATTGTCCTGGACGAGCTTCCAGTTGAAATTGCCCTCGATCGTGACCCAATGGGTGCGCACCATCTTCTCCATCGGGTAGGTCTCGATCTGCGGAACGATCGGCCCGAGATAGGTGCGCAACGGCACTGCGCCCGCGTCCATGTTGATCCAGACGAACCCGGCCCAGAGCTCGCACGGGATCTCGACCAGGTTGAGCTTGTCGCAGGGCGAGCCCTGCAGGAAATCGGCCTCGTCGGGCACGGTCTTCAGCCGCCCGGCAAGGTCATAGGCCCAGCCATGGTAGGGGCACAGGAGGCGCCGGGCATGGCCCTGTTCCCCGGAGACGACCGGCATGCCGCGATGCTGGCACACATTGTAGAAGGCCCGCACCCGGTCATCATCGCCGCGCACGCACAGGATGGTCTCGGGGCCGAAGTCCGCCGTCAGCCAGTCGCCCTTGTTCTTCACCTGCGCGGTCACCCCTGCGATCTGCCATGTGCGGGTCCACAGCCGCTCCCACTCCCGGTCGGCCCACGCTTTCGAAAAGTAGCGCTCGGGCGTGATCGGCGTGTTGCGGAACTCGGGCTCGCGAAACTTCGCCATGTCGGCGCGGGCGCGCACCTGCGGCGCCTGGGTGGTTGCTGCCGTCATCTGCCCATCCTCCTCGCCGGCCTTGTCACCGGCCGCCTCTCCTCGCATAGAGATACCGGCCGGGCTCCTTTTGGCAAGGCGCATTCCAGCCGAACCACCCTCGCCACTTGGGGAGCTTCGCCGTTCTATGCTGCGGTTGGGGGGTCGCCAGCCGGTGCCATCTGCGCCAGCGGCCTCGAGCCGTCGCACTTGCGGCAGGGGGTCGCCTCAGCCCTGCTCCGCGTCAGGCCGCGCCGTGTCGATCACCAGCACCAGCCGGCGCCTGCCTGTGCCTGCGATCTGGGGGGAGCGGTGCAGGCAGGGCATGTGGCGGCAGCAGTCGGCACCCGGGTAGGTGCGGCCCTTGAACAGCGCCACATGGCCGGTCGGAATCTCCCGGACCGGGGCGGCGGGGTCGCTTCCGCCGACATGCTCGGTGCCTGGGCCGGCGAGCGTCACGATGAGCCGGACATCGGTATAGTCGGCGTGCAGCCTGGTGCAGGCGTTGCCGGTGACCGCTTCGACCCTGACCATGACATCGCCGACGCCCATCAGCTCGGCGAAGCGCCGGGCATGGGCAGACACGAGCCTCTGCAGCTCCGGGGGTGCATCGGCCAGACGGGTCGCGATCGTCGCGGCCGGTCCGGTGACGCGCCAGGTGAAAGGCGCCTGCGCCAGAAGCTCTCCGACCCAGGCTCCAGTGGGTGCGGGCGTGGGCTCGACCACCAGCGACATCGCCGGGTCATGGATGGCAGCCCACCGGTCCACCAGGGCCCGGGCGCGTGCGGCGCCCGCCATCAGGCAGCCTCGGCCTGCTCGCCCCAGGCCGGGAATGGATCGGGCAGGGCAACCCATCGCGCAGGCGCAAAGCGATCCTCGGGCACGAGGCACGCCTCGAGCGCCGCCTCGATCCAGGCCCGGTCCATGTCGATCCCGATGAAGACGAGTTCCTGCCGCCGGTCGCCCCATTCCTCGTGCCAGTGCTGGCGGACCATGGCGCGGAAGGCGGGATGGTCCTTGGGCCAGCGTTCCTTCGGGATCGCCGCCCACCAGCGCCCGAGCGCCTGGCTCGTCACCTGCGGCCCGGCCTGGCTCATCTCGCCCACCCAGTCGGGCCGGGTCGCCAGCCAGAAATGCCCCTTGGCACGCACGACCCCGGGCCACGACTGGTTCAGGAAGGCGCGGAACCTGGCCGGCTCGAACGGCCGGCGGGCCCGCCAGACAAAGCTCTCGATCCCGTAGGTCTCGGTCTCGGGGCGATGGTCGGCAAAGCCGTAGAGCTCCTTCGCCCACAGCGGGTGGGTCTCGGCCTTGTCGGGGTCGAACCGGCCAGTCTCCAGCACCTCCGACAGCGGCACCCGGGCGTGGTCGGCCTCGAGGATCCGCGCATCGGGGTTGAGCGCCCGCACGAGTTTGCGCACGGTGGGCAGGTCCCGCGCGTCGGAGACCTTGTTGAGAAGGATCACGTCGGCGAACTCGATCTGCTCGACCAGAAGTCCGACCAGCGTCCGCCGGTCGCCTTCGCCTGCCACCTCGCCCCGGTCGGCGAGGAAATCCTGGCTCGCATAGTCGTTCAGCAGGTTGGCGGCATCGACAACGGTCACCATCGTGTCGAGCCGTGCGACATCAGAGAGGCTCTCTCCGGCCTCGTCGACGAAGCTGAAGGTCGCAGCCACCGGCAACGGCTCGGAGATGCCGGTCGACTCGATCACGAGCGCGTCGAACCGCCCCGCTTCGGCAAGCGCGCGCACCTCCTTCAGGAGATCCTCCCTGAGAGTGCAGCAGATGCAGCCGTTGGTCATCTCGACCAGCGTTTCCTGTCCGCGCGCCAGCATGGCCTCGCCGCCGCGCACGAGGTCGGCGTCGATGTTCACTTCTGACATGTCGTTGACGATGACCGCCACCCGCCGCCCTTCGCGGTTGGCAAGAATGTGGTTGAGCAGCGTGGTCTTGCCAGCCCCCAGGAAGCCGGACAGGACGGTGACGGGAAGGCGGACCTCGGGCATGATCTGACCTTTGAGATGAGATACTGTCACATGCTAGCGGCGACAAGGCGCAAGCTCAAGCTGCGCTGATCGCGTCCGGCGCATGCGGGAATGCAACGGCATCCGCGGCCACGAACGCACGGCCAGCGAGACCCGGCCGCAATCGACACCCGGGTGCTCCGGATGCTTGGCTGCCTGGGAGACCTGGCTGCCTGGGAGACTTGGCTGCTCTCGTTACCCGGCTGCCATGCACGCCACGGCGAACCTGTCGCCAGCAGAACCAGTCAGACCCGAGACCGACCCCGAGACCGACCCCGACACCGACTTGGCGACCCCTACGGGACTCGAACCCGTGTTTTCGCCGTGAAAGGGCGACGTCCTAGACCGCTAGACGAAGGGGCCATGCGGGGGAGGCGGCCGATTAGTCGGCGACTGCTGCGTCGTCAAGGTGGAGTTCGGCGCGGGACTGGCCCTGCCAATCATTGCGCACCACCCGGCCGGCAAGGTGCAGGGTGCGGCCCTTCGCGCCGAGAAGGGTCGCACCGACCGGCGTTTCCGCAGCGCGGAACATGACCGCACGCACCCGCGCGCCATCGGCTCCGCAACCGAGGAGCCGGACATGCCCGCCACTCGACGTTTCGCTTGCCTCGAGGATTCGCAGCGGCCCGAGCGCGACCCGCGGCGCGGGCCAGCGCTCCCCATAGGGACCTGCAGCCTCGAGGGCGTCATGAAGCCCAGGGGTAAGACCGGCAGGAGCGACAGTCAGGTCGATCGCAAGCGGCCGGGACGAAGCAAGTGACCCGACCGCCGGGCCAAGCCGCTCGGCAAGGAAGGCCGAAAGCGCGGGGATCATTTCTGGCAGGACCGTGAGGCCTGCCGCCATCGCATGGCCACCGCCTGCAACCAGGAGCCCCCGCGTCTTCGCCTCGATGACTGCCGCGCCGAGATCGACCCCGGAAACCGACCGGCCCGATCCCTTCGCGGGGCGCGTGCCGTCCTTCGCAATCACGATGGCCGGGCGCGCCAGCCGCTCCTTCAGCCGGCCCGCGACGATCCCGATGACACCGGGATGCCAGCCTTCACCCGCAGCGATTGCAACCGGGGTCTGCGGGTCGGCGGAGGCCAGGGCGGCCTCGGTAACCTCGGCCTCGATCGCACGCCGGGCCGCGTTCAGCGCGTCGAGCTCGGCTGCAAGCCGGCGCGCCTCCGCCGGGTCGGATGTTGTCAGCAGCCGCACACCGAGATCGGCCGTCCCGACCCTGCCTCCGGCGTTGACGCGCGGACCCAGATGATAGCCGAGATCACCCGCTGTCGCAGTCACAAGCCCGGCCACGTCGAGCAGAGCGGCAAGGCCCGCGTTGGCCCGCCCGGCAAGCCGCTTCAGCCCAAGCGCGACATAGGTCCGGTTGAGGCCGGTAAGCGGCATCACGTCGGCAACCGTTCCGAGCGCGACGAGGTCGAGCAGCTCGGCGAGCCGTGGCTCCGGCAGGCGCGCGAACTGGCCGCGCCGGCGCAACTCCCGGACCAGGGCGACAGCAAGGAGGAAGGCAAGACCCGCCGTGCACAGGCTGGCATGTGCGGCAGCAACTCCGCCGTCGGCCAGCTCGTCGAAGCGGTTGGGGTTGATGACAGCGAGGGCAGGCGGAAGCGCGGTCGAGGCCTTGTGGTGATCGACGATGATGACGGGAAGGCCGGCTGCGCGCGCAGCCTCCACCTCGGTGAAGGCCTGGGTGCCGCAATCGAGCAGCACCACCAGCGCGCTGCCGCGCGCCTTCAGCGCAAGAAGCGCCTCTGCCGACGGCCCATAGCCTTCAAGGAGGCGATCAGGGATGTAGTGGTCGGGCGCAGCACCCACCGCGCGCAAGGTGCGCATGAGGATGGCAGCCGAGGTCGCGCCGTCGACATCATAGTCGGCGAACAGCGTGACACGCTCGCCGCGCACCACGGCATCGGCAAGCCGGGAGGCTGCTGCATCCATGTCGCGGAAGGCGGACGGATCGGGAAGCCAGTCGCGCAGCGCAGGGTGGAGCAGCCGGGGCACATCGGCCTCGGGGCACCCGCGCGCAACGAGAAGGCTCGCGGCAAGTGCGTCCGCGCCATAGGCCTGCGCAGCCGCCAGATCGAGAGGTGCCGCACGCCATTGCCAGGGCCGGCCGGAGACGCCGCGTCCAACCCCAAGCGGGGTTGCGGCCGGCTCCCCAGCCCGGCCCGGGAGGGCGCGGGTCAGAGCAGCGGCGGGTCGCCGGCGCGGTCGCCGCGAACCCAGCGGATGGTGCCCGACGATGCCCGCATCACGACCGACTCGGTGGTGATCCGCCCGGTGCGCAGCCGCTTGACGCCCTGCAGCAGCGAGCCGTCGGTCACGCCGGTTGCAGCAAAGATGACATCGCCCCGGGCGAGATCGTGGAGGTGGTAGATGCGGTCGAGGTCGGTGATCCCGATCCGCCGCGCGCGGTTGCGCTCGTCCTCGTTGCGGAACAGCAGCCGGCCCTCGAACTGGCCGCCGACGCAGCGCAGCGCGGCTGCTGCAAGCACCCCTTCGGGAGCGCCGCCGGCGCCCATGTAGATGTCGATCGTGGTCTCGGGGTTGGTCACGGCGATCACGCCAGCGACGTCGCCATCGCCGATCAGATGGATGCCGCAGCCGAGGCCCCGAAGTTCGCGGATGAGCGCCTCGTGGCGCGGACGGTCGAGCACGCAGGCAATGATCTCGTTGGGCGCGACACCCTTGGCCTTCGCCAGCGCCTCGATATTCTCGCTCGGGCTGCGGTCGAGGCTGACCACGCCATCCGGGTAGCCAGGCCCCACCGCCAGCTTGTCCATGTAGACATCGGGCGCGTTGAGAAGACCGCCTTCCTCGGCAATGGCGAGCACGGCCATCGCGTTGGGCCCGGCCTTGGCAGTGATGGTGGTGCCCTCCAGCGGGTCGAGCGCGATGTCGATCCGCGGGCCCT
>CALLWN010000317.1 GCA_938016505.1 uncultured Sphingomonadaceae bacterium | reverse complement strand
CCGAAGACGTCGGGATATTGCACCACGACCGCGCTGGTGTCGCTGTCGATCCGGGCGATCAGGTCGGCATGGTCATCGGCCGGAGGCGCGGCATCTGGGCTCGGCGCACCGACTTCGAGCCGGTCGCCGGTGAAGCGGGCGAGCGTCTGCGCGGCACGCACATAATGGGGGTGGACCCCGGCGGAGAGGAGCGCCTTCGCCCGCCTGGTGACCCGGCGCGCCATGAAGATCGCCTCGGTCAACGCGGTCGACCCATCGTACATCGAGGCGTTGGCGACATCCATCGCGAACAGACGGGCGACCTGGGTCTGGAACTCGAACAGATACTGGAGCGTGCCCTGGGCGATCTCGGGCTGGTAGGGCGTGTAGCTAGTCAGGAACTCGCCGCGCTGGATGAGATGGTCGACGCTCGCTGGCACATGGTGGCGGTAGGCGCCGGCGCCGAGGAAGAAGGGGTGGTCGGCGGCCGCCATGTTCTTCGCCGCCAGCCGCCTCAGCTCGCGCTCGACCAGCATCTCCGGGCTGTGGTGCGGCAGGCCCGCGATGGGGCCGTCGAGGCGGGCCTCCTGCGGCACGTCGACGAACAGGTCGTTGATCGAGGCCGCGCCGACCGCCTTCAGCATGGTGGCGCGGTCGTCGGGGGTGAGTGGCAGATAGCGCATCAGGCGTCTCCGGGCTTCATGGCCTGCCAGCGCAGGCGGACATAGTCGGCAAACCAGCAGCCGGTCTCGTCGACGAGAACGGGGGCGAGGATGGATTCGATCTCGGCGACCACTGCAGCCTCTCGGTCGGAGGCGACACCCGCTGCTGCGAGGAAGCCTGCGCGGAAGGTGGTGAGCCAGCCGCGGATCCCGCTCGGGAGCGGCGTGGGGCGGGGGATGAGGCGGGCTTCAACCGCAGTGAAGCCGGCGGCAGCGAGGCGGGCGGAAAGGGCTTCCGCCGTCTGGTAAACTTGGGCGCCGAGCGCTGCGGCTTCGAAGCCGTGGGCGATCAGGACGGCCCGGACCGCCGCACGGATGGCGGCGATGTTGAGAAAGCCGCCGCACTCGCCGACAAAGCGCCCGCCGGGCCTGAGCGCCCGGAACACGCCCCTTGCAACCGCGTCCTGGTCGGGCATCCAGTGGAGCGCCGCATTCGAGAAGACGGCGTCGAACTGGTGGTCGAAAGGGAGCGCCTGGCCATCGCCTTCCACCACCTCGAGGCCGCGGTCGCGGGCGGCCGCCAGCATCGACGGATCGGGGTCGAGGCCGAGCACGGTTGCGCCGGCCTCGGCGATTCGGGCCGTGAGCGCGCCGTCACCACAGCCGAGGTCGAGGATGCGCTCGCCCGGCTGTGGCGCGAGCAGGTCGAGCGCGGCCGCGCCAAGCGCCGGCACGAAGCCGGCGTGGCGCTGGTAATCGGCCGCGTTCCAGCCCATCAGCGGGTGCCGAGGAAGGCCTGGTAGGCGGCTGGGTCCATGAGCCCCTCGAGCTCGGAGGGGTCGGCGAGCGTCAGACGGTAGAACCAGCCCTGCCCTTCTGCCGACTCGTTCACCAGCTCCGGGTTGTCGGCGAGCGCCGTGTTGACTTCCGTCACCGTTCCCGAGACCGGGGAATAGACATCGGCTGCAGTCTTGACCGATTCGACGACTGCGGCCTCCTTGCCCTTCTCGACCGTGCGGCCGGGTTCGGGCAGGTCGACGAAGACGATGTCGCCGAGCTGGCCTTGGGCATAGTCGGTGATGCCGACGGTGGCAGTCTCGCCGTCGACCTCGATCCACTCGTCCTGCTGCGTGTAGTAGCGCATGTCTGTCTCCCTCAGCGCGCGTAGCTCTTGTGCCAGAAGGGCAGCGGCACCACGGTTGCCGGCAGCCGCTTGCCGCGAACCTCGATGGCGAGCGCCGTGCCGTCGGCCGCGTGGGGCGCTGCCACATAGCCCATGGCGATCGGCCCGCCGACCGACGGGCCATGGCCGCCCGAGGTGACGATCCCGACCTGTTCGTCGCCGGCGTGGATGGTTGCGCCCTCGCGCGCTGGCTGGCGGCCCTCGAGCCTCAGGCCGACGCGCCTGCGCGCCGGGCCGTCGAGAAGGGCCTTGAGGATTCGCCCGGCGCCGGGGAAGCCGCCCTCGGCCTTGCGCCGCTTGGAGATGGCGAAGGCGAGGCCGGCTTCGACCGGTTCGGTGTCGGGCGTGAGATCGTGACCATAGAGCGGGAGACCGGCTTCGAGCCGGAGCGAATCGCGGGCGCCGAGGCCGATGGGCCTGACGGACGGGTCGGCCAGCAGCGCCTCGGCAAGCGCTTCGGCTGCGGTTGCCGACACCGAGATCTCGAACCCATCCTCGCCAGTGTAGCCCGAGCGGCTCACCAGCAGCGGGATGCCGCGCCAGATGTAGCACCCTGCGGCCATGAACTTCAGTGCAGCAACCGCAGGGGTTTCGGGGCCCTCGGGCGCGACGCCGAGGCGCTGGAGCGCCCCGGCTGCCTCCGGCCCCTGGAGGGCAAGGAGCGCTGCCTCCTCGCGGTGGGTGAGCACGAGGCCGGCAGGCAGGTGCGCGCGCATGTGCGCGAGATCGTCATGCTTGGTCGCGCCGTTGACCACGAGGTGGAACCCGGAACCGACATTGGTGACCATCAGGTCGTCGAGGATGCCGCCGTCAGGCGCGAGGAGCAGCGAATAGCGCATCCGGCCGGGCGGGAGGGCCCGGAAGTCGCCGGGGGCCAGGGTCTCGAGCCATTCGGCGGCGCCCGCACCGCCAAGGGTCAGCTGGCCCATGTGGGACACGTCGAACAGGCCGGCGTGCGCGCGGGTCCAGAGATGTTCGGCGATCACGCCTTCGCGATACTGGACCGGCATCGCATGGCCGGCAAAGGCCACCATGCGGCCGCCGAGGCGGCGGTGGAGCGCATCGAGCGGAAGGCTCTTGAGCCCGACGTGGTCGGCCATCTCGTGTCTCGCGCAGCGTGGCGGCCCTGGACGATCCGCCTGCCCCCGCCTGTCACGAGACCTGAGAGCTTTCGCGATGCCCTGCGGTTGCCCGCCGGGCGGCTTACCCCTTCGGCGGCCCCGGGGTGAGCCGGGACACTTTCCAGACTGCCGGCACGATGGCGGGCGCGCGGTCCTTTTGCCTGAGAGATTCCGGGGGCGGTTGCTCCTTCGGCGGCCGAGCCCCGTCACCGGGGCGAAGCCCTCTCCCGCGCGCCTGCTCGCAAGGCTTCCCCCACGACCGGCGCTGTTTCATTGCCCGACTGCCCGGCGCGGGTCAACGCCCGCGGGCCGGGAGACGTGGCAAATGGCGCGGCTAGCCGTCGCAGCGGATGACCGCCTTGCCGACAAGCGCGCCGGCCTGCATCGCCCGGAAGGCTTCCGGCGCGGCGGCGAAGGGCAGTTCCAGGCCAATGTGGGGCCGGAGTTTCCCGGCTTCGGCGAGCGCGTCGATCGCGTGGATGTGGCGCCGGCCGGCTTCGGGATCCTGCCGCCCGGTCTCGCCGGCGCGCACCCCGATGACGGACACGCCCTTGATGAGGATCCGGTTGAGGGGAATGGCCTGCTGGCCACCGACGAACCCCACCACGAGGTAGCGCCCGCCCCAGGCAAGCGCCGACAGCGCCGGGCCGACGAGCGCGCCGCCGACGGGATCGAACACAAGATCGATGCTGCCCCTGAGCGCGGAAAGGTCGGGCGCGGCGCGGTCGAGCGGCAGGGTCTCGCTGGCACCCGCCGCGCGTGCCGCCGCGAGCTTCTCGGGCGTCGATGCGGCCGCGATCACGTGGGCGCCGAGCGCTGCCCCCATGGCAACGGCCGCGAGCCCCATGCCCCCGCCGGCGCCGAGCACCAGCAGCCGCTCGCCCGCCGCAAGGCCGCCGCGCACCACGAGCGCGACATGCGCGGTGAGCGCGCCGGTCGTGAAGCCTGCGGCCTCGCTGTCAGACAGGGTTTCGGGCGCGGGGCGGAGCGCTGCCAGCGGCATGGTCACCCGCTCGGCGAGGAGGCCGGTGCGCCCGCCGACCAGCATCCGCACGCCGAGAAGGTCGGCGGCCACGCCCTCGCCCACCGCCACCACCCGGCCGACGCCCTCCATGCCAGGCGTGAACGGAAGCGGCGGACGATACTGGTAGCCGCCCGAGAGCATGAGAAGATCAGGATAGTTGAGGCCCACGGCAATCATCTCGAGGGTGGCCTCCCCGGGGCCCGGAGTCGGTGCCTCCGCCACCGCGGCGAGGGCGAGCGCATCGATTCCGCCAAGTTCCCCGACCAGCCAGGCCCGCATCGGACGCTCCCTTCGCCCTCCCGAATAGCCGCAGGTTGCGAGGCCGTGCCAGCCCCGCCAGATAGGGCAGCAGGGTTCATGGCGGGAGGTGAGCGATGTGGACATTCGGCCAGGTCTATGACGCGCTCGGCGGCTCGCTGGGCAGCGCGCCGGCGCTGGTGCATGGCGAGACCGTCATCGACTGGGCCAGCTTCGACCGGATGACGAATGCGCTGGCCCGTGCCTTCATGGCGGCAGGCGCCGGGCCAGACAGCAAGGTCGCGCACCTGATGCGCAATTCGCCGGCCTATCTCCTCACCACCGCGGCCGCCTTCAAGGGGCGGATGGTGCATGTGAATGTGAACTACCGCTACGCTGCCGCCGAGCTTCACTACATCCTCGACAATTCGGATGCCCATGTGGTCGTGTTCGATGCCGAGTTCGCGCCCGCGATGGAGGAAATCCGCCACCAGCTGCCGCAGGTGAAGCTGTGGCTGCAGGTGGGCGGAACCCCGCCGGCATGGGCCGGCGACTTCGCGGCCGCCTGCGAGGGACTGGCCGACCCGGTGGGGGCCGACCATCGCTACGGCGACCTGTTCTTCATCTACACCGGCGGCACCACCGGCATGCCCAAGGGGGTCATGTGGGAGCAGGGCGCGGTCTTCACCCTGCTCGGCGGCGGCGCTCCGGCGCTCTTCTCCGAGCCGCCGGCCTCGCTCGAGGCCCATGTCGCGGCAGTCCATGCCAACCCGGCGCGGCGCAAGGCGATGGTGCTGCCGCCACTGATGCACGGCACCGGGCTCCTGATGGCGATCTACGCGCTCGCGCTCGGCGGGACGGTCATCACCCAGGCCACCCGGAGCTTCGACGCCGAGGATGCGCTGAAGCTGGCGGCAGCCAACCGGCCCGATCTTGCCGTCATCGTCGGCGACGCCTTCGCCCGGCCGATCCTCCGGGCGATCGAGGCCAGCGGCGGTGCGCTGGCCGATGGCCTCCAGAGCCTCAAGGTGATGATCTCCTCGGGCACCATGTGGTCGCCCGAGGTGAAGGCGGGGCTGCTGCGCCATGCGCCGAAGCTCATGTGTGTCGATGCCTATGGCTCGTCCGAGGGTCTTGGCTATGGCACCTCGGTCTCGACGGCCGCAGCGCCCGATGCGCCGACCCGGTTCCAGCATGACCCCAACACCATCGTGCTCGACGAGGAGATGCGCCCGATCGAACCCGGCTCGGGCAAGATCGGCCGGATCGCCCGCACGGGCCTCGTGCCCCTCGGCTACTGGAAGGACCCGGAGAAGAGCGCCAAGACCTTCGTCGAGATCGACGGGCGGCGCTACACCATCCCCGGCGACTTCGCCTCGCTCGAGGCCGATGGCACAATCATCCTGCTGGGCCGCGGCTCACAATGCATCAACACCGGCGGCGAGAAGGTCTTCCCCGAGGAAGTGGAGGAAGCCCTCAAGACCCACCCGGCAGTCGAGGATGCGCTCGTCTTCGGCGTGCCGGACGAGAAATGGGGCCAGGCCGTCACCGCCGTGGCCGAAACCCGCGCGCCTGTCACCGAGGATGAACTCATCGCCCACGTGAAGGCAGGGCACGCCCACTACAAGGCACCCAAGCGGGTCGTGCTGGTCGAGAAGGTGCCGCGCGCGCCCAACGGCAAGCCGGACTATGAGGCAGCGAGAGCGCTGGCAGCAGGCGCGGGGATCCGGACCGCGGCCTGAGCCCCGCCCCCGGCTCAGCTGCCCGAGGCGAGCCGCGGCAACCGGAAGCCGAAGGTCGCGCCCTGGCCCTCGACCGATTCGGCAAGGACCTGGCCGCCGTGGCGTTCGACGACCCGCCTGACGAACGGCAGGCCGAGCCCGGCGCCGGGTTCGGCGGGCTGGCCCTCGGCGGGCGCAAGCCGGTGGAACGGCTCCCAGACCCGGGCAAGCTCGTCGGCGGCGATGCCAGGCCCGCGGTCCTGGACGTAGAGCCGGACGCTTGCCTCCTCGAGCACCAGGCCAGCCTCGACTCGACCGCCGGAACCGCCATATTTCAGCGCATTGCCGAGGAGATTGTGGATCGCCCGGGTGAGGAGGGCACGGTCGCCCATGACCATCGCCTCGGAGTCGGGGAGCAGGGTGTCGACCTTCACGGCGCGGCTGCGCGCCTGCGGCCAGAGGTCATCGGCAGCATCGACCAGCGCCTCGCCGAGATCCATGGGTTGCAGCACCGGTGTGACGGTCCCGGCCCGGGCGAACTGCACATACTGGTCGGCGAGATCGAGCGTCTGGCGGGCATAGCGCGCGAGCCTCTCGGCGAGATCGGCTGGAAGGTTGCGGCCCTCGGTTCCGAGCAGCGCGAGGATCGAGGCCTGCGGGCTGCGCATGTCGTGGGTGAGGAGCTTCAGCGCCTCCTCGCGCTGGCGCTCGGTCTCGCGCAGCCGGGTGATGTCGGCGAGCCGCAGGATCCAGCCGAGCGGGCGCCGGGTTTCATCGGAGAAGAAGGCCAGCCGGACATCGAGCACCCGGCCATCGGCGAGCTGCCACTCGCGCGGCTCGGTCGATGGCAGGAATCCACGGCCAATCCGCCCCACGATGTCCGCCACTTCAGGTTCACCACCCGGGAGCGCCGGCGCAAGGCCCGCCAGGACCTCTGCGACGCTCAGGCCCTCGAGCGGCTGGCCGACGAAGGGGGCGAAGAGCGCGCGCGCCGCCTCGTTGGCGATGAGGACATTGCCATCGAGACCGGTCACGAGCGCGGCATCGGGCAGGCTGTCGAGCGATTCGGCGATGAACCGCTTGAGGTTGCGCACATCCTCGATGGCGCCGTGCATGAGCGCGACCTGGCGTTCGAGCGCGTCGCCCATTGGCACATCCCGCTCGGCGCGCAGGAAGCCGCCCTCGCCGGCCAGCGCCTCGAGTTCGGACGCCATGTAGCGGTTGGCGAAATCGAGCCGGCGCCAACCCCACAGCGGGAACAGGAGGGTGAGCGCGACAAGCGCATTGGCCGGCGCCACCCACCAGCCGGCGACGACGAGGGCAGCTGTCACTCCGAGGAGGAGGAGGGCCAGCAGCGCGCCAATCCAGAGGTTGGTGCGCGGGCGGAGCATCAGGAGCCCGGCCATGAGGAGGACCACGGGCACCAGCGCGAAGGCGAGATGCGCGAGCGGCGGCGCGATGCGGATCACATCGCCCTGGCGGGCGCCATCGAGCGCGTTGGCAAGGAGTTCGACCCCGGCCATGGTTTCGGTTTTGCCCGAGACCGGCGTTGCGAACCGGTCGCCAAGACCAGCGCCGGTCGCGCCAACGAGGATGATTCGGCCGGCAAGATATTCGCGCGGCGTGCGCCCCTCGAGCACGTCGACGAACGAGGCATGGCCATAGCCGCCGGGAAGCGGGGCGAAGCGGATGCGCGTGCCCCGGTTGCCGAACAGGGGGGCGCCATCAGCGGGTGGCGGAGGGGCTGAGGCCGCGCCGCGCGCCAGCGCTGCAAGCGCATCGATGAAATGGGGCACTGCCGTTCCATCGGCCCGCGTCAGCTGCTCGACCGATCTCAGCACGCCATCGCGGTCGGGCCTCAGGCTCGCATGCCCAAGCCCGGCCGCCGACGTCGCAAGCGACCTGGTCGGAAGCAGCACGTCGGAGGCGCGGCCGTCGGTTCCCGGCACCTCGATGAGATAGGGGAGGATGACGTTTCCGGCGCGGGCGATGGCGTCGGCGAGCGCAGCATCGTCGGCGCGATCGGCCGCAGGCTCGAGGAAGAGGACATCATAGCCTATTGCAACCGCCCCGGCGGCCTGCAGGCGATCGATGAGCTCGGCGTGACGGCGCCTGGGCCAGGGCCATTCGCCCAAGGCCTGCAGGCTCCGGTTGTCGATCGCCACGATCTGGATGTCGGGCGAGGGCGTTCGGGGCCTCAGCCGGATGGCGGCGTCGTAGATCAGGTTGTCGAGCCGCTCCAGCGGCCGGGTCCAGGTGGCAATGCCGAGTGCGAGGATTGCCAGCAGAAGGAGCCCGAGCCACTCGTGGAGGAGGCCGCGCTGCGCCCCTCCCGGCCCGCGCCGACCAGCCAGGCCGCCGGGCGCGGCCCGACCGGGGCCAGCGACCTCGGGGCGCGGTTCAGGCCGCACCCGCTCTCCCGCTGGCGCCGCGCGCCCGACGGGCACGCAACCCGAGACCAACCACCCCGAACCCCACGATCAGGAAGGCCCAGGTGGCGGGTTCCGGCACCAGCGCCGGCACGGGAACAGCCAGGGCAAGAGGCCTGGAAACCGGCCCGAGGCCCTCCGCAGGCGGAACCGCCGCCGGCGGGCCGATCACGCGAAGCCCTGCGCCTCGGACCGAAAAGCGCTGCCGGCCGGAAAGATCGGGAAAATCGGCAAGATCACGCAGCGGCAAGGCCGGGCCAGCAGGCCCGACCGGCCACCTGCCCGCACCAGCGCTGCCACGACCGACGACCGGGCCCCAGCCCGGGGCTCCCGGCTGTTCGGCCGGCAGCCCTGCACCCGGTCCGAGCGACCACAGGGTGGCTCCGCCACTGGACACGACACCAGGCAGGTCCTCAATGCCCTCGGAACTGTCGCCTTCCTCCGGTTCCACCCCGCCAAAGACCTCTGTCCACAGCCGCGCCACCGGGCCAGCCAGTTCCGCCGGACCCTCGTCGAA
>CALLWN010000316.1 GCA_938016505.1 uncultured Sphingomonadaceae bacterium | reverse complement strand
AGCGAAGGCGAGGCCTAGCCGGTTGGGGCGGGTTTGCGGATAGCCCATGCCGGCCAGATGCAGCCGTGCAAGCGCCGCCCCGGCCTCACGGCATTGCAGCGCGTTCGGCTCGGTCACGGAAACCCCCGGCAGCCAGCCGATGAGTGCCGCGTCGCGACCGGCCAGCCGCTGGAGCACCCGCCCCTCCCGGTCGGCCATGGGACGCGGCACCGGGAGGCCATGGTCGGCCAGATGCGTCATGAGCCCGAGGAACCAGGGAAGCTCGCTCGACTCGATCCGCCGCTCATAGAGGGTGAGGATGAACCGGCCACCGGTGGTCTCGACCAGATAGTTGGAGTTCGAGACGCCCTCGGCGATGCCCTTGGCCATCACCAGGGTGCCAAGGTCGTAGCGCTCAAGAAACGCCGCGATCGCTTCGGCGGGAACGTGGGTGTAGACTGCCAAGGCGCGCTGTTTCCGCCTCAGGCGGCGAGTTCGCGCGGCAGCTTGAAGGTCACTTCCTCGACCGCGGTGGTGACTTCCGCGATCGTGAGCTCGAAGCGCTGGCGCATCGCATCCAGCACTTCCTGGACCAGGATTTCGGGCGCCGAGGCGCCCGCCGTCAGGCCGACCGTCTGCACGCCCTCGAACCAGTTCCAGTCGATCGCTGCAGCCGTCTGGATGAGATGGGCACGGGCGCCAGCGCGCTCGGCCACTTCCCGCAGCCGCTGCGAGTTCGAGCTGTACTCGGCGCCGATAACCAGCATCAGGTCGCAGTCGGCGGCGATTGCCTTCACTGCGGCCTGGCGGTTTGAGGTGGCGTAGCAGATGTCCTCGCCGCGCGGCCCCACGATCTCGGGAAAGCGACGGCGAAGCGCTGCCACGATGTCGGCGGTGTCGTCGACCGACAATGTGGTCTGGGTCAGGAATCCAAGATTGGACGGGTCGGCCGGCTGGACCGTCTCGGCATCCTCAACCGTCTCGACGAGCGTCATCACGCCTTCGGGCACCTGGCCAAAGGTGCCGATGACTTCCGGATGGCCAGCGTGCCCGACGAACAGGATATGGCGCCCGGCCTGGACCATGCGCTCGGCCTGGCGGTGCACCTTGGAGACGAGCGGGCAGGTGGCGTCGAGCCAGCCGAGACCCCGCTCGGTCGCGCGAGCGGGGATGGTCTTGGGCACGCCATGGGCCGAGAAGATGACCGTTGCGCCATCGGGCACCTCGTCCAGTTCCTTGACGAAGATGGCGCCCTTGGCACGCAGGCTGTCGACGACATGCTTGTTGTGCACGATCTCGTGGCGGACATAGACCGGGACACCATAACGCTCGAGCGCGAGTTCGACGATGTGGATCGCACGGTCGACCCCGGCGCAGAAGCCGCGCGGGGCTGCGACTAGGACTTTGAGACTGGCCATGCGGCTGCCATAGACAATCCTGCCGCGAAAACAAGGATGCGGAAGGTCCGGTTTCGGCTGGGCCGGGCGTTCGGGCCAACAACCGGGAGACACGAATTGCGGGCTGCCCTCCTCCTGCTTCTTGCGCTGGCCGCGTGCCAGCAGAACCCCCTCAGGGTCACGCGCTCGCCCTGCCCTGCCGTTGCGATCCCGAACCATGTCGGGCAGGTCACCCGCTTCAACCCGCCCGAGAGCCGGGATGCCGATGCCATCGACTTCGTTGCCCAGATCGTCGATGTCGATGCGTCCTGCACGCCCTCGGAGGCCGTTGTGACGAGCGAGGTGCGGTTTGCGGTCACTGCAGTCCGCCGGGCCCAGGCCGGCGTCGCGCTGCCGCCGCGGGACGTCGACCTGCCGCTGTTCGTCAGCCTGGTCCAGGGCGGCAATGTGCTCGTCGCCAAGCAGGCGACCGCGGTGCGGGTCAGCTTCCCGGAAGGCTCGCTGCGCGGCCGGGGCAGCGGCGGAGCCCGGACCGATATCGCCCGCGCTGCCGTGACACCTCCGCCAGAGGTGGTCGAGCGGCTGACCCGCGAGCGCAAGCCGACCGACCCCGATGCGCTCGTCGACCCGATGTCCGACCCGCTTGTCCGTGCCGCGATCCGGGCGACCAGCTTCGAGATCCTGCTCGGCTTCCAGCTCGACGACGCCAGCCTCGCCTACAATGTCGCCCGCTGAGGGAATGTCGCCCGCTGAGGCAATGTCGCCCGCCGAGGCGCGCCCGGGCGAGACCCGCCAGGGGCCGCCAGCCCGATCCGACTGCCATCGTTGTGCCGGCGTCGGGAAAGGTCTATCAGGTTCCTCCGCTTCACGCCAGGAACCATCGCCATGTCGCGCCGCCGCCAGATCTACGAGGGCAAGGCCAAGATCCTCTACGAGGGTCCCGAGCCGGGCACGATCATCCAGTATTTCAAGGACGATGCGACCGCCTTCAACGCCCAGAAGAAGGGCACCATCTCCGGCAAGGGCGTGCTCAACAACCGGATCTCCGAGCATCTGTTCACCCTGCTCGGCACCATCGGCGTGCCGCACCATTTCATCCGCCGGCTCAACATGCGCGAGCAACTGGTGCGCCAGGTCGAGATCATTCCGCTTGAGGTGGTGGTCCGCAATGTCGCCGCAGGCTCGCTCGCCAAGCGGCTCGGGATCGAGGAAGGCACGCCGCTGCCGCGGACCATCCTCGAATATTATCTGAAGGACGATGCGCTCGGCGACCCGATGGTGACCGAAGAGCATATCGCCTGCTTCGGCTGGGCCGGCCAGGACGAGCTTGCCGACATGCAGGACATGGCGATCCGCATCAATGACTTCCTCGCCGGACTGTTCGCCGGGATCGGAATCCGCCTGGTCGACTTCAAGCTCGAGTTCGGCCGGCTGTGGGAAGATGACTATTCGCGGGTGATCCTTGCCGACGAGATCAGCCCCGACGGCTGCCGACTGTGGGACATGAAGACCAACGAGAAGATGGACAAGGACCGGTTTCGCCGTGACCTCGGCGGCGAGGTCGAGGCCTACCAGGAAGTCGCCCGCCGGCTCGGCCTGCTGCCCGAGGGGCAGGAAACCGCCGTGCTCGACCTCGGCGAGGCGCGGAAGGCCCGCGAGCAGCGCTGACGATGCGAGGCGGGCTGGAACGGGCTGGCCTTGCCCTGGGGGCCGTGGTGCTGCTCGCGGGGCCAGCCGGCTCGCAGTCACCCCCGCTCTCGCCTGCCCAACTGCCCCAGCCGATGACGCTGAGGAGCATCGGGGCGCTTCCGCAGCCAGGGCCAACCGAGACGATCCGCTACGGCGAGGCCGAGTCGCAGGTGATCGAGCTGTTCCTGCCGCGGAACCGGCCCGAGGGCCTGTTGCCTGCGGTGGTGCTCATCCACGGCGGCTGCTGGCGGGCGAAGGTCGCTGGTCGCGAGCTGGTGCGCCCGGCTGCCGGCGCGCTCGCTGCCCGGGGGTTTGCGGTGTGGTCGGTCGGCTATCGTCGGGTCGACGAGGAGGGCGGCGGCTACCCAGGCACCTTCGCCGATGTCGCGTCCGCGATCGACCTTCTGGCCGAACAGGCGGCCGAACGCGGGATCGACCCGGGCCGGGTGGCGTTCTATGGCCATTCCGCTGGCGCCCATCTCACCATGTGGGCGGCGGCGCGCCACCGGATCGACAAGAGCAGCGTGCTTGCAGCCACGGCACCGCTCAGGCCCAGGGGGGTCGTTTCCACCGGCGGCCTGCTCGACATCGAGGGAGATGCAGCGCGCATCCGCGACGTCTGCGGCGTTGATCCGGCCGAGGCACTGGCCAACGGGCAGGCGGAGCGGCCGTTCGCCGAGACTTCGCCCGTCGCGCTTCTGCCGACCGGTGTTCCTGTCACGCTGGTCCACGGCATCTACGATGGCGTGGCGTACCCGGCGCTTGGCCTCGCGTACGCCCAACAGGCGCGGCGCGCCGGAGATCGCGCCGAGATCTTCGTCGTGCCGAACGCCGGCCATTTCGAAGTGATCGCACCCGGCACGCGCGCCTTTGCAATCGTGGCTGACGCGCTGGAAGGCTTCACCCGCTAGCCACCGCCCCGAGGCTCGCCTAAGCGGGGCCGATGAAGGCCCGAGTCACCGTCTCCCTCAAGCCCGGCGTGCTCGATCCACAGGGGCGCGCCATCCTCCACGCGCTCGAGGGCCTCGGCTTCGCCGGCGTTCATGATGTCCGGGTCGGCAAGGTCATCGAGCTCGAGCTCGCCGACGGCACCACCCCGGAGGCAGTCGAGGAAATGGGGCGGAAGCTGCTTGCCAACCCGGTCATCGAGAATTTCCGGGTCGAAGTGGCCTGAGCGCCCGTCGATGAAGACCGCAGTTGTCGTCTTCCCCGGGTCCAACTGCGACCGTGACCTCATGGTCGCACTCTCGTTGGTGACGGGCGTCGCCCCGGTCGCGCTCTGGCACGCCGATTCCGATGTGCCTGCGGGTCTCGACCTCATCGCGCTTCCCGGCGGCTTCTCCCATGGCGACTATCTCCGTTCGGGCGCGATCGCTGCGCGGGCGCCTGTCATGCGCGCGGTCGCCGACCATGGCAGGCGCGGCGGACTGGTGCTCGGCATCTGCAACGGCTTCCAGGTGCTGACCGAGGCCGGCCTGCTGCCAGGCGCCCTCATGCGCAACGCCGGGCTCGATTTCATCTGCCGCGACGTGACGCTCGAAGTCGTGACGGCCGACACGCCCTTCACCCGTGGCTACGCGCAGGGCGAGACGATCACGATGCCGGTTGCCCACCACGACGGGAACTTCCAGGCCGATGCGGACACGCTCGACCGCCTCGAGCAGCAGGGCCGCATCGCCTTGCGCTACATGGAGGATGTCAACGGCTCGGCGCGGCGGATCGCCGGCATCCTGAACGAAGGGCGCAACATTCTCGGCTTGATGCCCCACCCCGAGCGCTGCGTGGAGCCGGCCCATGGCAACACCGACGGCCGCCGGCTGTTCGAGGGCCTGCTTGCCGTCCTCGCCTGAGGCCCGCGCTAGACCTGGGTCCGGAACGGGGTGAAGTCGGTCTCGACGTCATAGACATCGAGACCTTCCTTCCGCTTGACGAAATCGACCACCACGTAGGTCACAGGGGTCAGCGCTGCCTCCCAGCCCACCTTCAGGAGATAGTTGGTGAGCATGACCGTCAGCACCAGCTGGCTCTCCCAGACACCCCAGAAGGCGAGCGGGTAGAAGATGAGGCTGTCGACCCCCTGCCCCACCGCAGTCGAGCCGATGGTGCGGGTCCACAGCCAGCGGCCCTTGGTCAGCACCTTCATGCGGGCAAGCACATAGGCGTTGGCGATCTCGCCGGCCCAGAAAGCGAGGATGGAGGCAGCGAAGATTCGCGGCACCTGGCCGAAGACCCGGGCCATGGCCTCCTGCCCCTCCCAGCCGGGCGCAGGCGGGATCCAGACGATGAAGGCGGCCATGGCGGCGGCAAAGGCCGAGGCGACGAAGCCGACCCAGACCACGCGCCGGGCGCGGGCATAGCCATAGACTTCGGTCAGCACGTCCCCCAGCACATAGGAGAGCGGAAAGAACAGGATGCCCGCGCCAAAGACTGTTGCGCCGAGAACTGGCAGCTCGACCTCGGCCACCTTTCCAGCACCGATCAGGTTGGCGCAGATCAGGATGACGGCAAAGGCCGCCATGCAGTAGTCATAATAGCGCAACCGCCGGCCAGCGATTTCCGAGGCTTCGACGGCGCGGACGCCTTCCGGTTCGGTGACGGCGACATCGAGCTTGACGGTCATCTGGCGGTCCCGGGCACGAGCGTCAGGGTCCAACGCGCAGGGCCGGGCAGGAAGGGCGCGGCCCGCCCCTCAACCCACGCCTGGTGGCCGGCGAGATAATAGGGCGCGCGCGGGTTGCCCGCCTGGCTTCCCGGCATGTGGAACAGCCCCTCGGCCTCATGCCCGGGCGAAACCGCGAACCGTTCCGAGGCACCGAAGCCCGGCGCCTGGGCACGCACGGTCGAGCGGTCGCCGGGCACTGCCACCTCCGGCGGGTCGGTGATTCGGCCGAGGAAGGGGACGATGCGCGACAGCGGATGCCTGACGCCAGCCACGGCAGTCTCACCCCAGGTGAAGCGCGCCGGATCTCGCCCCACCTCCTTCACGAGATCGGCGAGCTTTGCATCGAGAAATCCCTCCCAGCCGGCAAAACCGGGCGGCGCGAGACCAACCGGCCGGGCATCGAGCACCCGCCGCACCGAGGCTTCGCCCTGGGCTGGCGCGAAGGTCCGGCGGAAACCTGCCTCGGGCACGCCGCCGAGCCAGGCTTCGTAAAGCCCTTCGACCACCAGCTGGCGGAACCGGCTGACGAGGCGGAAGGAGACGGAACCGGGCACCGCCCGACCATCCCAGTTGGCGAGCTGGGGCGCCAGCGCCTGGAGCGCTGCATCCTCGGGCCGCTTCGCGATCTCTGCGGCGAGCAGCGCGAACCACCAGCGGTTGCGCAGCGACAGGTCATCGAGCTGGATCGCCAGCATGTCGGCCGGCGCGAACCGCTCCTTCGCGAACAGGAGATCCCGAATGCGCATCGCCCGCCCGCCGGTGTCGTAGCCGCCATCGCCAAGCAGCGCATAGCCATTCCCGCCAATCACCCGGCTGTTCGCAGTCCAGATCCGGCCCGCCTGCGGGTTCTCGACCACCGGAACGGCCTCAGGCCCCAGCATGCCGCTCCAACCCCGCGTGCCATCGGCGAAGGAGACCGCGTCGCGCCCGTCGAAACCGAAGCGCGCCGGCACCTGGCCGATGATCGTCCAGGCGATGTTGCCGTCGCGGTCGCCGACAACGAAGTTCTGCTGCGGCATCGCCGCCCTGTGCGCGATCGCGACCGCCTCGGCCACGCTCCCGGCCTGTTCGAGGGCGAGGAATGGCGCGAGCCTGACGGCGTCTGGCGCGTGTGCCGTCCAGCGCATCGCGATCGTCCGACCCAGCGCGTCCCTGCCCACCACCGGGCCCCAGATGGTCTCGCGGACCTCCAGCCGCTCGACCCCGGTGCGGTGGGCGAGCCGCTCCTCATGCACCACGAAGGGTCGCTCGCCCTCGGGCGTGCGGTAGAAGCCTGGCCGCGTTTCCTCGACAATCACGGCATCCGCCGTGTCGATGTAGCTGTTGGTGAACCCCCAGGCGATCCGGCCGGTCGAGCCAGCCACCACGAACATGGTGCCAGGCAGCGTCACCCCGGTCGCATCGAGCACGCCCCGCACCACCAGCCGGGCCCGGTACCAGGTGCCGGGGACCGAAAGGCCGAGGTGCATGTCGTTGGCAACCAGCGCCGCGCCCGATGATGACAGCGCGCCGGAGACCGCCCAGTTGTTGCTGCCGGGAAGCTGCGCCTCCTCTGCCGTTGCGCGCGCCTCGTGCACTGCGGGCCCCAGCCGGTCCGGCAGCGGCGGCTCGGGCAGGCGGCTGCCATCGAGCGGAGCGTCAAGCGGGGTCGTCTCGGGGAAGAGGAAGTCGGCGAACGCCCGGCCTCCGCGCGCCTCGGCAAGGGCCCGATCCATCTCGCGCTGCGGAACCGCCGGCTGGAGATTGAGATACATGGCGAGCACGGCAAGCAGAGTATCTTCGGCCCGCCAGGGTTCGGGTTCACGCAGCAGCGCCATGTGCTCGAACGGCCGGCTGCCGAGATCGGCAAGACCCGCATTCACGCCGGCCACATAGGCCTCGAGGATCGCCCGCTCGTCGGGGCCCATCCGCTCCACCATCGCCCGCGCGCGCGCGCGGAACCGATGCGGCCGCACCTGCCTGTCGATCGCAAGCGCGGGCGGCCCGAGAAAGGCGGCGAGCTCGCCAGCTGCGGCCCGCCTGAGCGTCTCCATCTGGAAGAAGCGCTCCTGGCCGTGAAGATAGCCGAGCGCGAGGGCAACATCGGCCCGGGTTGCGCCGGTGATTGTCGGCACGCCTCCGGCATCGCGGGCGATGCTGACCGGGGCGGACAGGCCGGCTACCGCCAAGGCTCCCTCGAGCCTCGGGATCGACCCCTCCATCGCCCGCCAGATGGCGACCGCCCATGCCACCACGAGCAAAAGCAGGATCAGGAGCAGGGCCGCCGCTGCCCGGCCCATCCTTCGCCGCCACGACGTTTCGCGCGCCTTGCCCCGCATCCGCGCCCCTTAGCGCAATCTTCGGGCGCGAAAAGCCCGCCGACCGGGCTGCGACCCGATTTCCCGCTTCCGGCGCCAGCCCCTGCTGCGCTATCGCATCCGCGTGACAGACCAGAACCCGATCGAGGAGCTGCGCGTCGCGCTCGAGGCCGGGATGCGCGCACTCGGCCGCCGTCCCGAGTTCCAGCTCTCCTACACGGCCGACACGCCAGCCTGCACGGGCGACAGCGCCCGCGTGCCCCAGCCCGGCCGCGCGCTCGCGCCCGAGCAGGTGGCCGAGGCCCGGGGCTGGGCCGACAGCTTCGCGCTGCGGCAGCGGCTTCACGATGCGCGGGCCCATGCCGCAGTCGATGTGGCGCCGGGGCTCGCCCGCGAGCTTCTCAACGCGGCCGAACAGGCGCGCATCGAAGCCGTTGGTGGGCGGGAAATGGCCGGCGTGCGCCAGAACCTCGACCGGATGACCGAAATCCGGTTCCGCACCGACCCGATCGCCCGGGCCCGGACGGCCGAGGAGGTTCCGATGGCATCGGCGATGCAGCTCCTCGTGCGCGAGCGGCTGACGGGCGCAGCACCGCCCGCGGCCGCGGCCGCCGCCCTCGACCTGGTGCGCGCCCGGCTCGAGGAACAGGCCGGCGCCCACCTCGACCTGCTTGCCTCCTGCCAGGACGACCAGGCCGCGTTCGCCGAGACCTTTGTCAAGGTGCTCGCCGACCTTGGCCTTGCCGACGACCCGGATGCGGAGCTCGACGACCAGGAGGAAAGCGAGGCCAGCGAGGGAGAGGACAGCGCCGAGGAGGAGCAGGAGAAGCCGCAGGACGAAGCCGGCGAAGCCGCCGACTCCTCGGTCGAGACCAGGAGCGAGAGCGAGGGCGACGAGCAGGAGCAGGACGCCCGCGAAGTCGACATGAACATGGACGACCTCTCCGAAGCGGAGATGGGCGAGGAGGGCGAGGAGGGCATGATGCCCTGGCGGCCGAACCTGCCCGCTGACCGGCTCCCGCCCGATTTCGACTACCGGGTCTACACCCGCGCCTTCGACGAGCAGGTGACGGCCGAGAGCCTGTGCGACGCCGAGGAGCTGACCCGCCTCAGGGGCTATCTCGACCAGCAGCTCGTCACGCTGCAGGGCGCCGTCACCAAGCTTGCCAACCGGCTCCAGCGCCGGCTCATGGCCCAGCAGAACCGCGCCTGGGAGTTCGACCAGGAGGAAGGCCTGCTCGACACTGCCCGGCTCACGCGGGTTGTCGTGAGCCCGGAAAGCCCGCTCTCCTACAAGGTCGAGCGCGACACCGATTTCCGCGACACGGTGGTCACCCTCCTGATCGACAACTCGGGCTCGATGCGCGGCCGGCCGATCTCGATTGCCGCCATCTCCGCCGACATCCTCGCCCGCACCCTCGAGCGCTGCGCGGTCAAGACCGAGATCCTCGGCTTCACCACAAGGGCCTGGAAGGGCGGGCAGAGCCGGGAGAAATGGCTCGCCGCCGGCCGCCCGAACAAGCCGGGCCGGCTCAATGATCTCCGCCACATCATCTACAAGGCGGCCGATGCGCCCTGGCGGCGGGCGAGGCGCAACCTCGGCCTCATGATGCGCGAGGGGCTGCTCAAGGAGAATATCGACGGCGAGGCGCTGCTGTGGGCGCACGAGCGGCTGCTCGGCCGGCCCGAGGACCGGAGGATCCTCATGGTCATCTCGGATGGTGCGCCGGTCGACGATTCGACGCTCTCGGTCAATTCCGGCAACTATCTCGAACGCCATCTGCGGCAGGTGATCGACTGGATCGAGAACCGGTCGCCGGTGGAACTCATCGCCATCGGCATCGGCCACGATGTCACCCGCTACTACCGCCGCGCCGTCACCATCATGGATGCCGAGCAGCTCGGCGGCGCGATGGTGGACCAGCTCGCCCAGCTGTTCGACGAGGACCGCCCGACCCGCGGGAGGCGCTGACCGCGGCCTGCCGCGGAACCTGTAAGATGTTTTTACACGTTTCCATGCCGCAATAAGCAGAATCTCAATTTTTCAATCGGTTAGCGGGATGCTCCAGTTGGCCCCGTTCTTGCACGCACATGCTCAGCGTCCACTCTCGGACGCAAGGGGAAAGACCATGAAACTCAAGCTTCTCGCAGCG
>CALLWN010000315.1 GCA_938016505.1 uncultured Sphingomonadaceae bacterium | reverse complement strand
GCTCGCGGCGAGACCGGCCGGCCGCGGCTCTATGGCCGCCACGCGGTGCTGGCCGCACTCGCCAACCCGGAGCGGACGCTGCGCAGGCTGTTTGCGACCCCGGACGCGCTGGCCGCGCTCGGGCCGGTTCCGGCCGGGCTTGCCGTGCAGCCGGGGGATGCAGCGGATCTCGCCCGGCTGGTGCCGGCCGACGCGCCGCACCAGGGCCTGGTGCTCGAGGTCGAGCCGCTCGGGGGCGCCTTTCTCGAGGACCTGCTGGCGACACCCGATCCGGCCCGGCCGCTCGTCGTGCTCGACCAGGTGACCGACCCGCAGAATGTGGGGGCCATTCTCCGCTCGGCAGCGGCGTTCGGGGCCGCGGGCCTCGTCACCCAGGACCGGCATTGCCCGGCCGAATCCGGCGCGCTGGCCCGTGCTGCGGCCGGAGCGCTCGAGCATGTGCCGTGGGCGCGGGTGGTGAACCTGGCCCGGGCGCTCGACGAGGTGGCCGCGGCCGGCTTCTGGCGGGTGGGGCTTGCCGGCGAGGCGCGGACCACCCTTGCCGATGCGCTGCCGGCCGGGCCGGTCGCGCTGGTGCTCGGCGCCGAGGGCGAGGGGATGCGGATGAACACGCGGGCCCATTGCGACGCGCTGGCCCGCCTGCCGATCGGCGACGCGGTCGAGAGCCTCAACGTCTCGGTGGCAGCGGCGGTTGCGCTCTACGCGGTGCGGACCCGCTGACGGGTCAGAGCCGACGGGTCACCGCCGACGGGTCACAGCCGACGGGTCAGAAGCGGGCCTCGGTGAAGATGGGGGCGATGTCTTCGCCCCAGGGGCCGTGGAAGCGGGCGAGCCAGAGGTCGGCAAGCGTCTGGCCGGAGCGGGCGATCTCCCACAGCGGCTGGAGGAAGCCGGCCTCGCTCGCGCCGCCGGCATCGAGCGCGGCGCGGCGCTGGAGGCCGGCATCGGCGATGGCGAGGACATCGAGCGCGAGCGCCTGCATGGTGCGGCCGCAGGGCGTGGGCGCCGCGAGGCCGAGGCGGGGTGCAGCGCGCCGGAGCGCCTCGCGGGCCTCCATGCTCCAGCCCCTGACGAGGTCCCAGGCGGCATCGAGCGCCGTCTCGTCGTAGAGGAGGCCGACCCAGAAGGCCGGCAGCGCGCAGATCCGGCCCTGGGGGCCGCCGTCGGCGCCGCGCATCTCGAGGAAGGACTTCATCCGGACCTCGGGGAAGGCGGTGGAGAGATGGTCCTTCCAGTCGGCGAGCGTCGGGCGCTGGCCCGGAAGCTGGGGGAGGCGGGCATCGAGGAAGGCGCGGAAGCTTTCGCCGGCGCAGTCGATGTAGCGGCCGTTGCGGACCACGAAGTACATCGGGACATCGAGCGCATAGTCGGCGTAGCGCTCGTAGCCGAAGCCGTCTTCGAAGACGAAGGGCAGCATGCCGGTGCGGGCCGGGTCGGTATCGGTCCAGACGTGGGCGCGGAAGCTTCTGAAGCCGTTGGGCTTTCCTTCCGTGAAGGGGGAGTTGGCGAAGAGCGCGGTCGCGACCGGCTGGAGGGCGAGGCCGACGCGGAACTTCTTCACCATGTCGGGTTCGGAGCGATAGTCGAGATTGACCTGGGTGGTGCAGGTGCGGAGCATCATGTCGAGGCCGAGGGTGCCGACCTTCGGCATGTGGCGGAGCATGATGGCGTAGCGGCCCTTGGGCATGACGGGGAGCGCATCGCGGGTGGCGGTGGGGTGGAAGCCGAGGCCGAGGAAGCCGAGGCCGAGCTCCTCGCCGAGTTCGCGGCACTGGAACAGGTGGCGGCCGACCTCGGCGCAGGTTTCGTGGATGGTCTTCAGGGGGGCGCCGGAGAGCTCGAGCTGGCCGGCAGGCTCGAGGCTGATGCCACCGTCGGCGCCCTTCAGGGCGATGACCTGGCCGCCCTCCTCGACCGGTTCCCAGCCGTAGCGGGTGAAGCCGGAGAGAAGGTCGCGGATGCCGCCCGGCTCGGCGTAGGCGGGGGCGCGCAGGTCGGCGGTGCGGAACACGAACTTTTCGTGCTCGGTGCCGATTCGCCAGGCCTCGCGGGGCTTCGCGCCCTTCTCGAACACCGCGACGAGGTCGGCGCGGCTCTCGATCGGGGCGGAATCGCCCGCGCCTTCGGTCCTCGTGCTCATCGGCGCGGGCCTTAGCCGCGGCGCGGCGCGGGCGCCAGAGCCACGGCCCCGGCGCGGCGGCTGCCGGCAGCGCCCCGGCGTCACGCGCGCGTCACGCCGGGAGGCTAGCCTCCCCTCGCGGCAGGGGCGCAGCAGCGACGCGTTCCATCCCTGCCGGGGTCGAGATCGTGGAGGAGCGGGATGCAGGCGCGGGGTTTGATCGTGGGTGATGGACATGACGCGGGACGGCGGGCGGGGATGCGCCCTGGCATGCGGGTGCTCCTCGTGCCGGTCTGCCTTGCGGCGGCGGTGCCGGCGGCCGGGTCGGACAGCCTGCCGCGGGCGCTGGTCACGGTTTCGGGCGCGGGGTTCGACGGCGACACGGCAGAGCGGGCGGGGGCGGCGTTCGGCCTTCCGCTGACAGTGTCGGGAGCTGCGTCCGGAGCCTATCCGCCACCGCCCGAGGCGCCGACCGAGCGCTTTGCCGCGGCGGCAGCTGCCAGCGTGGTCGGGGGGCCGGCCGGGCTGCCGGTGCTGCAGGCGCGCGCGACCGGCGAAGTCGAGACGCTCGAACTGCGGACCTCGGACGCCTTTGCGCAGGCGCTGTTCGGTGACAGCCTCGTGCTCGATGCCGGGCCGGTCGGCGACGGCTTCGTCACGCTCGGGTTCAGCCTGTCCGCCTCGGTCGATGTGGGTCCGCTGGGGGCCATGGGCCATGATGCGACGTCGCTGTTCGTGGCCACCCTCGACCTGCCGCAGCACAGTGCGCTGCTGCTGCTCGAGAGCGGAGTGGGTTTCGGCTTCGGCGCCAGCGGGGGGAGCCTGCGCCGCCTGCAGGGGATCATCGGCCCCGACGGGACGTCGATCGACGACTTCGAGGAGCGGGCGGACGCCGCCAACGCCTTCGCCTTCGATGGCTATGGCTTCGGCGTGCGGGTGCCCTTCACCTCGGGCGTGGCGCTGCCGTTCCAGGTGGCCGCAAGCTGCACCGTGACCGTGCGGCAGCTGTTTGCTCCGGGCGGGGCCGGGCAGCCCAGCCGGGCGCAGTGCGAAGCCGGCAACAGCCTTGCGTTGACCGGGCTTCTGGCGGTGACCGATGTGATGGGGCGGCCGCTCACCGAAGTCTCGGTGCGCGCGGCGAGCGGCTTCGTCTATGCGACCCCGGGCGGGCCTGGCGGCGTGGTGCCCGAGCCGGCCGCCTGGGCGCTTCTCATCGCGGGCTTCGGCCTTGTCGGCGGAGCGGCCCGGCGCCGGCGCTCAGCGCTCGCCGCCTGAAAGCGCCTGCCACAGCGCGATGGCCGCGACCGCGGCGGTATCGGCGCGCAGGATGCGCGGCCCGCGCGCGAGGCGGCGGACGGCGGGGTGGGCGAGGAGAGCGGCGCGCTCTTCGGGCGCGAAGCCGCCCTCGGGGCCGATGAGGACTGCAGCGGGCGGCGGCGCGGCGGCCATGACGGTGGCGGCTGGCGCGCCGCCCTCCTCGTCGGCAAAGAGGAGGGTGCGCGCCTGGTCCCAGCCGGCGAGAAGGGCGGGGAGCGCGAGGGGCTCGGCGAGTGCGGGAAGGGCGGTGCGGCCGCACTGCTCGGCGGCCTCGACCATGTGGGCGTGGAGCCGCGCCGGGTTCTGGCGGGCGTGCTGGGTGCGGCTGGTGAGGACCGGCTGGATCCGCCCGACGCCGAGCTCGGTTGCCTTCTCGACCATGAGGGCGAAGCGCTCGGGCCGGATGGGGGCTGCGACCAGCCAGAAATCGGCGACGGTCTCGCGGCCGCGGATCATCGCGCCGACCTCGACGGTGACGGCGCGGCGGGTGACGGCGGCGATTCGGGCCGCCCATTCGCCGGTCTGGTCGTCGAGGAGGCGAAGCTCGGCCCCGGTGTCGAGGCGGAGCACGGCGAGGAGCTGGTGGGCCTGGGCCGGGTCGAGCTCGAAGCGGGCGCCGGGGGCGAGACGGGGCCCGACGAAGAGGCGCGGGATCTGGCGCATGGCGCGCGCCTAGCAGGGCGGCTAGGGCGCGGCCATGGCGCTCGTGCTGGCAGTGACGGGGGGGACCGGCTTTGTCGGCGGGCATGTGCTGGCGGCTGCCGTGGCGCGCGGCCATGGCGTGCGCGCGCTGGCCCGGCGGCTACAGCCGGCGCGCCCCGGGGTGACCTGGGTGGCGGGCGACCTTGCCGACCCGGCGGCGCTCGGCCGGCTGGTCGAGGGGGCGGATGCGGTCATCCACGTGGCGGGCGTGGTGAACGCGCGCGAGGCCGCCGGGTTCATCGAGGGCAATGTGCGCGGCACGGCGGCGATGCGGATGGCGGCCGGGGTGCGGCCGTTCGTCCATGTCTCGTCGCTCGCGGCGCGCGAGCCGCAGCTTTCGCGCTATGGCGCCTCGAAGCTTGCTGCCGAGCATGTGGCGCGCGGCTGTGCCGGGCCGGTTGCGATGGTGCGGCCGCCGGCGGTCTACGGGCCGGGCGATACCGAGCTGCTGGCGCTGTTCCGGGCGGCGCGGCTGGGGGTGGTGCCGGTGCCGCGCGGGGCGGTGGCGGCGATGATCTTCGCCCCCGACCTCGCTGGGGCGCTGGTGGCGCTCGCCGAGGATCTGGCCGGCGAGGGGCGGAGCGCGGGCGGCTGCTTCGAGATCGACGATGGCGCTGGCGGCCATCCGCAGCCGGCGCTGGTGGAGGCGATCGGGCGGGCGCTCGGGGTGCGGGCGCGCGCGCTCGAGGTGCCGGGCCTTGCGCTCCGGGTGGGAGCGGCCTTCGCCACGGCGCAGGCGCGAGTGACGGGCGGGCTGCCGACGCTCTCGTTCGACCGGGCGCGCTACCTTGCCCATCGCGACTGGCGCGCGGATTCGGGACCGCTCCTGGCGCTCGGCCTGTGGCGGCCGGCCCATGGGCTCAAGGACGGGCTTGCCGCGACGGTCGACTGGTACCGGCGGGAGGGGTGGCTGTGAGGGCTGCAATCCGGGCCGGGGCGGGCTATTTTGCCGGGGTGTTCGCGCTCGGGTTCGCGCTGGGCACGGCGCGGATCCTGGTGCTTGCGCCGCGGCTGGGGGAGCTGGTGGCGGTCGTGCTCGAGCTGCCGCTGATGCTGGGCTTTTCGTGGTGGTGGTGCGGGTGGCTGGTGCGGCGGCTGGCGGTGCCGCGGCGGGTGGGCGCGGGCGCGGCGATGGGCGGGCTCGGCTTCCTGCTGCTCATCGCGGCGGAGCTTGCGCTGGGTGCTGCAACCGGTGGCTCTCCGGCAGCGCAGGTGGCGAAATGGGGGACGGCTGCCGGCGCGCTGGGGCTCGGCGGGCAGATGCTGTTCGGGCTGATGCCGCTGCTGCGCATTTCCATGGGCGCGAAAAGCCGCTAACGCGGCGCCATGACTCCGACCCGCGACGCGGTGCTTGCCCGCCTTCTCGAACTCATCGCGCCCTACAATGCGAAGGGCGTCGCGCTTGCCGAGGGGACGCGCTTTGCCGATGATCTCGAGTTCGATTCGCTCACCGTCATGGACCTTGTGGCCAGCATGGAGGACGAGTGGGACATCAACGTGCCGCTGAACCTGCTGCCCGACCTCGAGACGGTGGGGCAGGTGGCGGACGCGATCGTGAAGCTGAAGGCTGCGGCATGACCGGCCTGCCCGCGACCGAAGTGCCCGGGACCGAAGCGCCCGCGACCGCAGTGCCCGCGACCGAAGTGCCCGCGACCGACCTGCCCGCGACCGGCCTGCCCGCGACCGACCTGCCCGCGACCGACCTGCTGGCGAAGTTCGACTCCATCCGGGCCGAATATGCGTTTCTGAAGTCCACCGGGCTGTCGGACCCGTTCGGGGTGGTGATGGAGCGGGTGCTCTCGCCGACGCGGGCGATCATCAACGGGCGCGAGACGATCCTCGTTGGCACCTACAACTACATGGGGATGACCTTCGACCCGGACGTGATCGCGGCCGGCAAGGCGGCGATGGACGCATTCGGCGCCGGCTCGACCGGAAGCCGGGTGCTGAACGGGACATTCGCGACCCATGTCGCGGTCGAGCAGGCGCTCAGGGACTTCTACGGCATGGCCTCGGCGATCGTGTTCTCGACCGGTTACCAGGCCAATCTCGGGATGGTGTCGACGCTGGCGGGCAAGGATGATGTCATCATCCTCGATGCCGACAGCCACGCCTCGATCTACGATGGCTGCAGGCTCGGGAATGCCGAGGTGCTCCGGTTCCGCCACAATGACGTGGCCGATCTTGCAAAGCGGCTGGCGCGGGTGCCGGCGGGCAAGGGCAAGCTCGTCATCCTCGAGGGCGTCTACTCGATGCTGGGCGACGTGGCGCCGCTGCGCGAACTGGTTGCGGTGGCGAAGGCGGCAGGCGCGATGGTGCTGGTCGACGAGGCCCATGCCATGGGCTTCTTCGGGCCCAATGGCCGGGGGGTCTATGAGGCGCAGGGCCTCGAGGGGGAGGTCGACTTCGTGGTGGGCACCTTCTCGAAATCTGTCGGGACGGTGGGGGGCTTTGCAGTCTCGAACCATCCGCACTTCGAGATCCTCCGGCTGGTGTGCAACCCCTACCGCTTCACCGCCTCGCTGCCGCCGGTTGTGGCGGCCTCGGCCGAGGCGAGCATCCGCAAGCTGATGCATGCGACCGACAAGCGGGCGCGGCTGTGGACGGCCTCGCGGGCGCTTCACGCCGGGCTGAAGGCGGCGGGCTTCACCATGGCGACGCAGACGGCGGAGAGCGCCATCATCGCGGTGCTGATGCCGACCCAGGAGGCCTGCGTCGTCATGTGGTCGGCGCTGCTCGACGCGGGCATCTACTGCAACCTGTCGAGGCCGCCGGCGACGCCCAGGGGCATCTACCTGCTGCGCTGCTCGCTCTCCTCCGAGCACAGCCTCGCCGATGTCGACGAGATCGTCCGGCGGTTCGTGGCGGCGCGGGCGGCGACCGCGAAGCTCGCGGCCTGACCCGACGCGCGCGGCCGGCCGGCGCCCTGCTGGAGATGCCCGGGGCTTCGAGCCTTCTGGTCTATGCCGGGGCGGCGCTTGCCGAGATCGCCGGCTGCTTCGCCTTCTGGGCGTGGCTCCGGCTCGGCCGGTCGGCGTGGTGGCTGGCGCCGGGGATGGCGGCGCTTGCCCTGTTCGCCTTCCTGCTGACCCGGGTGGAGGCTCCTGCGGCGGGCAGGGTCTTTGCGGCCTATGGCGGGGTCTACATCGTGGCGTCGCTTGGCTGGATGTGGGCGGTGGAGGGCGTGCGGCCCGACCGGTTCGACCTCCTGGGTGCCGCGGCCTGCCTTGGCGGGGCCTGCGTCATCCTGCTTTCGGCGCGGCCGGGCTGAGCGGCGCCGGTGTGGGATTGTGGCCGGGGTTTTGACCGGCGCCGATTTCTGTGCTGAGGGCCGGCGCCATGGCAGCGACGGTTGCAGCGGACGCTGATGTGCTCGACCCGAAGCGGGACCGGCTCGTCATCACGGCGAGCGCGATGGGGACCGTGTTCGAATGGTATGACTTCTTCCTCTACGGGATCCTCGCCGCGCTGATCGGCAAGCTGTTCTTCCCCGCCGACAACCCGACGGCCGCACTGCTGGCGAGCCTTGCCGCCTTTGGCGCAGGCTTTGCGGTCAGGCCGCTGGGGGCCATGCTGTTCGGCTATTATGGCGACCGGATCGGGCGGAAATACACCTTCCTCGTGACCATCACGCTGATGGGCGGGGCGACGGTGGCGATCGGGCTGCTGCCGACCTACGCCAGCGCCGGCCTCTGGGCCCCGGCGCTGCTGGTGGGGCTGCGGCTGCTGCAGGGGCTGGCGCTTGGCGGCGAATATGGCGGGGCGGCCATCTATGTCGGCGAGCATGCGCCGCCGGGCAAGCGCGGGCAGTACACGAGCTGGATCCAGATCTCGGTGGTGGGCGGGTTCCTGCTCGCGGTCATCGTGGTGCTGGCCTCGCGCCACGCGATGTCGACCGAAGCGTTCGAGGCGTGGGGCTGGCGGATTCCGTTCCTGCTCTCGTTCCTGATGCTGGTGGTTTCGATCATCATCCGGATGAAGCTCTCGGAAAGCCCGGTGTTCAGGGCGATGAAGGAGGCCGGCACGATCGTGAGGAACCCGATCGTCGAGGCCTTCAGCGACCGGGGGAACCTGGGCAATGTGCTGGTTGCGCTGTTCGGCGTGGCGGCGGGGCTGACGGTGATCTACTACACCAGCCAGTTCGGGACGCTCTATTTCCTGACCGGGACGGCGCGCGTGGCGGAGGAGGAGGCGCTGCTCTACCTTGCCTTCGGGGCGCTGCTGGCGGCTCCGCTCTATGTCGGCTTCGGGATGCTCTCGGACCGGATCGGGCGCAAGAAGCTGCTGCTGGCCGGCTATGCGCTTGCCATGCTGCTCATCTTTCCGCTGTTTCACCTGATGGCGGATGGGGCCAACCCGGCGCTGTCGCGGGCGACGAGGGACGCGCCCGTGGTGCTCGAGGCGCCATCCTGCGCGTTCAACGTGTTCGCCCGGGCGCAGGAGAGCGAATGCGGCAGGGCGCTCGCCTATCTCTCGAAGCGGGGCGTGGCCTATGCCAAGGCCGAGGCGGCCGACGTGGCGCTCAGGGTGGGCCCGGCGCGGGTGGAGGGGTTTGACTCGGCGGCGTGGGAAGCCGCCCTGGTCGAGGCCGGCTATGCGCTGGTTGCCGACCCGGCGCAGAAGCAGCGCTGGAAGATCATTGTGGGCATCGCCGTGATGGTCGCGCTTTCGGCCATGACCTATGGGCAGGTGGCGGCCATTCTCGTCGAGCTGTTCCCGGCGCGGGTGCGCTACACCTCGATGTCGGTGCCCTACCATATCGGGACGGGCTATTTCGGCGGCTTCCTGCCCTTCATCTCGCAGTATATCGTGGTGAAGACCGGGGATCCGTTCGCGGGGCTGTGGTACACCGTGGGGGTGGTTGCGATGGCGTTCGTGGTGGCGCTGCTGTTCCTGCCCGAGACGAAGGACCGGGTGCTCGAGCACCAGTGACGCCGTGGGCCGTTTCGCGGGCCCGGGCCCAGGCCCGGGCCCGGGCGACGGCGCACCCGGCACGGCTGGCCCCCTCGCGAAAGCGGGTGCTGGCGGGGAGCGACCCGGGCTCTATGTCGGGCGCTGGAGGAGCAGCGCATGGGACCATTGGCCGGCATCCGGGTTCTCGACCTGTCGCAGATCGTC
>CALLWN010000314.1 GCA_938016505.1 uncultured Sphingomonadaceae bacterium | reverse complement strand
TTGTCGTCGTCGAGCCCACGATGACGTTTCGCAACGGCGAATGGCCATAGGCCCCCATCATCAGGAAGCCGGCCCCGGTACGCGCCAGCATCTCCTCGATCACCGCCTCGGGCGCCCCCGGCACTTCGTGGACGCTCGCCTCGGGCAGCATGGTGCGCGCCCAGTCCATGTGGCGCCGGCCCGCCTCGTCGGGGCTGCCCGCCATCACCACGTGCACGGCAATTCCCTCAAGCAGCGGGCTCGAGGCCGCAAAGGCAACCGCCTTCCTCGCACTCGGCCCCCCGTCGAACGCAATCACCGCCGCCGCCGGCGCCGCGAAGCTGCGCGAGGCCACCAGCACCGGGCGGATGCTCTCGCGCACGACCCGCTCGAGAATGCTGCCGAGATGGCCCTTGGCATAGTTGGCATCCTCGCCGCGCTTGCCGATCACCACGAGATCCGCGTCAGCCTCCCGCTCGATGATCGTCTCGATCACCCCGCCGTGGCGGTGGGTCACGCGGATCTCGGCGACGCCGGCCTCGCGCAGCCGCGCCTCCGCCGCTGCCAGCAGCACGCGCCCCTGCTCGCGGGCGAGGCGCGCCTCGGCCTCGTTGATCTCGACCAGCTCCTTCATGAGCCCGCTCTTGGCCGCAAGCCCGATCGCCCCGCTGTGGTCGCCGCGGGCCACCACTGCATCGCTCCGCTGGAGAATGTGCAGCAGCTCGACCGACGCCCCGAGCCGGATCGCAACCCAGGCTGCGACATCGACCACGCTGGTCGCATAGACGGACGGATCGATGGCCGCGAGGATCGTTTTCATTGCCGGTTCCTAGTGGGCGGCCGCGTCGAGCACGGCCCCTTCCCTGTTGTGGGTCGCAAACCGCTCGACCAGCGTCGCGCTGGCCTCGTTGAGGCCGATGATCTCGACCTCGGCGCCTTCCCGCCTGAACTTCAGCACCACCTTGTCGAGCATCGCCACTGCCGAAATGTCCCAGAAATGGGCCTCGTGCACATCGATGACGACCCGGTCGATCACCTCGCGGAAATCGAAGGCATTCTGGAACGCCTCCGACGAGGCGAAGAACACCTCGCCCGAAACCCGGTAGGTCCGGGTCCGGCCATCGGCCGACAGCGCCGACGAAACCGCGAACAGCTGGCTCACCTTCGAGGCGAAGAAGATGCCCGAAAGCAGCACGCCCGCCAGCACCCCTTCCGCCAGATTGTGGGTCGCCACCACCACGACAACGGTCGTCAGCATCACCAGGCTCGACTGCCACGGGTGCACCCGCAGATTCCGGATCGAGGTCCAGCTGAAGGTCCCGATCGAGACCATGATCATCACAGCGACCAGCGCCGGCATCGGGATCCGTGCCACCAGCGGCCCCAGCACCAGGATCAGGAACAGCAGCGCCGTCCCCGCAACCAGCGACGACAGCCGCCCGGTCCCGCCCGACTTCACGTTGATGACCGACTGGCCGATCATCGCGCACCCGCCCATCCCGCCAAGGAATCCAGTCGCGAAATTGGCGATGCCCTGGCCATGAACCTCCCGCCTGCGGCTCGAGGGCGTGTCGGTCAGGTCATCGACGATCTGCGCGGTCAAGAGGCTCTCGAGCAGGCCGACTGCCGCCATGGTCGCCGAATAGGGCAGCAGGATCTTGAGCGTCTCGAGCGTCATGGGCACGTCGGGCAGCAGCAGCTGCGGCAGGCTGGTCGGAAGCGCCCCCATGTCGCCCACCCGGTTCACGTCGAGGTCGAGCAAAATCGCAAGCGCGGTCAGAACGACGATCGCCACCAGCGGCGAGGGGATCGCCTTCGTCACCCGAGGCACCAGGTAGATGATGCCAAGCCCGCCCGCGACCATTGCGTAGGTCACAGGCGTCACCCCGGTCAGCTCCGGCAGCTGGGCCATGAAGATGAGAATCGCCAGCGCGTTGACGAAGCCGGTGATGACCGAACGCGAGACGAACCGCATCAGGAGATGTACGCCAAGAAACCCAGCGACGAACTGGATCGCCCCCATCAGGATGGTGGCAGCGAACAGATACTGGACCCCATGGTCCTTCACCAGCGGCACCACGAGCACGGCAATCGCCGCGGTCGTCGCCGAGATCATCCCCGGCCGGCCGCCCACCAGCGCGATGATCATGGCGATCGAGAAGGCGCCATAGAGACCGACCGACGGATCGATGCCGGCAATCACCGAAAAGCCGATCGCCTCGGGAATGAGCGCCAGCGCGACGACGACCCCGGCGAGAATGTCCCCCCTCGGGTTCGAAAGCCATTCCCGGCGAAACTGCTGGAGACGAGTCATCGGAAGGGTCGTGCCTGCAACGGGGAGACCCCGCATCCCTCGCGGGCGCACGGGCCAGGATGAACATGTCCGGACGCTTGCGCCCGACCGCGCGGCCCGGCACCCCGGAACCGGCCAGGCCGCGCACATAGGCGGGATCGCCAGCGGGCGCAAGGTCGCGCGCTCCCACCGGCACGCTCTGCATGACTGCAACGGCACACCGGCAGCGCCTCGCCCCCTCTGTCCTACGCGCTGGACTTCGGGCA
>CALLWN010000313.1 GCA_938016505.1 uncultured Sphingomonadaceae bacterium | reverse complement strand
GCAACAAGTGCCGGAAGCTCTTGGCCATCAAGCCGGCTCCGATCACGAGGAGAACTGCGAGTGCGGTCTCGGCAAAGACGAGGAGGGGCGCGCGGTCGGCCGCCGCGGTGAGGTCGAACACCCCGATGGTCCGGCCGCCCTCGGCGAGGTGGAGCAGGGTTTCCTCCCCCGTTTCCTCCCCCGGGCCGGGGGCGAGGCTGGTGATTGCGTGCCAGCCGCTGCGGCCGCCGTCGCTGGTCGGGGCGAAGGTGCGCGCAAGGCGGCCGCCGACGAGCTCGAGCAGGAGCGCTCCGCCCATCGCATCGGCCGGCGCCGGTCCACGCCGCGAATGGACGGCAAGGAGGATCCGTCCGTCAGGGCGCGGCAGAACCGTTCCCCACGGCCGGTCTGGCAGGCCGGGCGGCGGCCCCAGCCGCTGCCCGGCAGGGTCGAATCTGACGACAGCCCTGCCGGTCGGATCGGCGGTCCAGATTGTCCCGTCGGGGGCGATCGCCACGCCGACAACCAGCCCCTCCACCCCGGTCCACAGCGCGCCGCGTGGCGAAAAATCCCGCGCAAGGTGCAGCAGCCGCCCCGGCCCGCGATGATTGCGCAGGTCGATCTTGCCGTCGTCGATGTCGCTCGCAGCCACGAGCAGGTCGCCAGACGCCAGAAGCCCCGCCACGCCGATCACTCGCGCTCCGGTCGCCCCAGCTGGTCGACGATTTCGGCATAGGCCGGGTCGCCGCCGCGGAGCGCCCGCTCGGCAATCTCGTCGAGCACCCGGAACACCCGGCCAACAAGCGCTGTCGCGCGCGGCGCGCCGCCGGGGCCTGCGCGAAGCTCGGGCCCGAGGGCAATCCCGGCCTCGGCAAGCGCGGCCAGCAACCGCTCGTGACGGTCCTCGAGACGGTGGACCTCGGCGGCGAGCGCCACGACCATGGCGAGCAGCGGCTCGCACTCGGGCGCGGCAAGGAATTGCGGCCGCTCGCCCCGCGCGGCGCGCGGGCGTGGGGAGATCGCCTCGGCCGGTTCAGCCGTCATGCCGGCCGGCGTGCCGCCAGCACCAGCCAGCCCCCCGGCTTGCCGTGGGCAGATGGCACGACCGTCTCGACGACCGAGGCGCGGGGAAAGCCGGCCGCGGCGCAAAGCCCGGCGAGGTCGAGACCGGCAAGATGGCCCCAAAAGGGCTCGTTGTTGTTCCGGGCGTCCCAGCCGGCGAGGAAGGCAGCGGCCCGGTCCCGCACGCGGATGGGCACCTCGACATGGATCATGAAACCGCCCGGCGCGAGCAGCCGGAAGCACTCGGCGAGGATCCGTGGGAGCGCGGCCCGGCTCGTTTCGTGCAGCAGGATGTGGCTGGTGACCACGTCGAAGCTGCCGTCGGGGAAGGGCACCGCCTCGGCATCGGCCTGGCGAAAATGGACTGCCCGCCCGAGCGCACGCGCCCTTGCGTGACCGTAGCGCAGGCACGGCGCCGCGACATCGATGGCGTGCACCTCGGCGTCGGGGAAGGCATCGCACCAGGCCAGGGTGGACATGCCGATCGTGCAGCCGAGGTCAAGGATCCGCCGGACCGCAAGATCAGGCGCGTGCGCCTTCACGAAGCGCGCCGCCACCACGCCCTTGTCCTCGTTCAGGGCACCGCCCTGTCCCATCGTGAAGGCAAGCGACCCCAGCTCTGACCGCGCACCCGGGCCGACATCGTCGGGAATCCGCTCGAGAAAATAGGAGCCGGGCACGCAATGGATGTCGACTGCAGCCTGGTAGGACGGAACCTTGACTCGGGGGTCGAGCACGAGGCTGCCCGGACCGGGGGCGGAGGCGATCGCCCGCGCGGTCGAGGCGAGGGCCTCGAGCTGGCGGTCAACGATTGCAGCCGTGACGTCGACGTAGAACTCCTGCTGGGCGCGAAGTGCCGCGCTCCACCAGCGGTAGACCAACTCGGCGGGCACCATTGTTTCCAGCTCGGCGCCAGCCGCGGCCTGCGCTTCGGCCCGGGCAAGGACCGCCGCGCGCATGGGCCCGCGCAGGAACCCCTTGAAGGCAACAGCGAAGTCGAGGAGCGCCTGCTCCTCCGGGTGCACCTCGGGGGCTGCGGCGTGCAACCGACGCTGCACGGCCGCTGGCGGCGCCGCGGGGCGGATGGCGGACGCGCCCTGCGCGGCGACCGGCATCAGGCCGCCTCGCCCACGCCGAGCCGGTTGGCCAGCTCCCCCGCCTGGCGGGCGAGCTCGCGCCAGCCGAAGCCGGTCTGCGGCCGGGTCGTCGGCACCGCCTCGTGGACGAAGCCGCGCGGGTCCTCCCGGCGCGCCGGCGACGGGATCACATAGACCTTGCGGTCCCACTCGCGCTCGACCTTCTCGTGGTCGATCTCCCATCCAGCCTCAATCATCCTGACGACAAGCGAGCGGAAGATCGCCTCCATCTCGTCGGCCCTGACCAGCGTCTCCTCGGTGAGCGGGGTCGGCCCAACCTTCGGCCGCACATGGCTCACGACCGCGATATCCTCCGCGATCGCCTCGCGGCGGCCGGCGAGCCGCTCGGCGTCATGCTCGGGCTCGATCGCATAGTTGCGCGCCTGCAGACCGAACTGGCGGGTGTTCCGCGCGTCGATCGGGGTCGATGCCGAAAACACGACCTGGCTCACGCCAGGACGAAAGGTGGGCTGGATCCGGTGGCACAGGCCAAGCAGCGAGAATTCGAGCTGGACGCTCGTCTTGTCGCGCGGCTCGGACAGGATCTGGCCGAGCACGCCGGCCTTGGCCTCGGGTCTGGGCGGCGTGCGCTCGCGCGCCACCCGGGCGCCATAGGCCGTCCGCTCAATGGGCACGATGGTCGCGCGCGGGTCCATGCGGTTGCCGAATGCCCGGTGAACGAACGACAGATGTGCAGTGTCGAGCGAATTCTCCTCGAACTTCTGCCAGTTCGCCGGAGCCTCGACGACCATGCGGGTGGTCCGCCAATGCGCGGTATCATGAAACTCGGGCAGGAGCTCGGGCACGGGCGGCCGCTCTTCCTCGGGCAGGTCGCCGAGAAACACCCAGATCCAGCCATAGACCTCGTGCGTCGGGTAGCTGTCGACCCGCGCCCGCGGCGGGATCCGGAAATCCGGTCCCATTGACGGGATCTCGATGCACCGTCCGTCCGGTCCGAAGCGCCAGCCATGGAAGGGGCAGGCCACGCTGCCGTTTTCGCATCGCCCCCTGGCGAGCGCGGCACCGCGGTGCGGACAGACGTCCGACAGGCATGCGACCCGGCCATCCTCGCTGCGGAACAGGACAAAGTCGCACCCGAGCATGCGCACGGCGAAGGGCTGGCCGACCACAACGTCGGCCGATTCCGCTGCAACATACCAGTTGTTGATGAGCAAGGCGGGCCTCCCTCGGGACAGGGTGCACGGATGGCACCGGTGCTGGCAGGGCACGCCGGCTGAACGCCAGCTTGTCCTGACATCATGACCTTATTGCAATGGCAGCGACGCTGCAATAGGCTAGCCAACCTCGGGAGGCCGGGCCAGCCGGGGCCCCGGCGCAAGGGAGGGCAGACGCGGAGATGACCGACGCATCCGGGCAAAGCGCGCAAGGGGCTGCAACGGAGCCCATGGTGCGCGCCGACGGCACCTACCCGACCCACCCGCTGCGCTCGCCGCGAATCGCCATCGGCATCGTCCAGACCCCCGTCCGCGCCGTGGATGGCGACAATCCCGAGCCCGGGATCCGCGACAATCTTGCCTATCTTCTCAATGCCATCGACAAGGCCCAGCAGACCGGCGGCCGCTGCGACCTGCTCTGCTTCCACGAGTTCCCGCTCCACGGCTTCGCGCCTTGGGATCTCGCCCAGATGCTCCGGGTCTCGCGCCACCCCGACGGCCCCGAGATTGCCGAGATCGGCCGCAAGGCAAAGCAGTACAACTGCTACATCGCGCTCGGCTGCCAGATGGTCGACGACGACTGGCCCGGCCACACGATGAACACCCAGCTTCTCATCGGCCCCGACGGCCGGCTTCGCGCCCGCCACTGGAAGCAGCGCAACATGCGCGGCATGTGGCCCGGGGTCGAGCAGTTCACGACGACCATCTACGATGTCTTCGACCGCTATGTCGAAATGTACGGGCTCGACGCCGTCATTCCGGTCGAGCGGACCGATATCGGCAACATCTCCATGTCGTCGGTCCAGTTCGAGCCCGAGCTGTTCCGCTGCATGGCGCTCAAGGGGGCCGAGCTCATCCTCCGCACCGCAACCGGCGGCTGCGAGTGGGACGACATGCGGCTGACCAGCTACCACAACGACGTCTTCACAACGATCGTCAACAACTGCATCGACGTCCACCGCGAGAACAGCCACTATTTCGTCGAGCAGGCCCCGCGCAACGACTGGGTCGGCCGTTCGGCGATCTTCGGCCCGCGCGGCACCGTCCTCGCCGAGGCCGACAAGTTCGAAACCAAGCGGCGCGCGGTGATCGATCTCGAATCCTACCGCCGGACCCACCGCATCCCCGACGTCCACCTCTCCCTCTACCGCCACGTCTTCGACCAGTATCGCGAGCGCTACGACCCCAACCTCTGGCTCACCCACGTACCCGAGACCCGGGGGGCAGCGGCCGCCTACCTGCGCGACAAGTTCCGGTGGACCAGCACATGGCAGGGCTGATGGCCATGGCGGGCACCGGGGCGGGCATTGGGGCGGGCACCGGGACGGGCATTGGGGCGGGCACCGGCGCCGCTGCGGTCGGCGAGCTTTCCCGACGCCAGCTCCTCGCCGGGACCCTGGCGCTTGCCGGCCTGCCGCGCCCCGCCAGGGCAGGCGGCCGCCACGACGCCGATGTCATCATCGTCGGCGCCGGCCTGTCCGGGCTGCAG
>CALLWN010000312.1 GCA_938016505.1 uncultured Sphingomonadaceae bacterium | reverse complement strand
CAGATGAAGATCCTCCGGACCCTGCCCAAGCTGCTCAAGTGGATCCCGGGCTCGGCCCAGGATGTCCGCGCCTATTTCCTGACACTGCAATACTGGCTCTCCGGCTCCGACGACAATTTCGTCGCCATGATCCGGGCGCTTGTCGACCGCTACGCCGCCGGCCCGCGCGCCGCCCTCAGGGGTGCCACCCCCGCCGAGCCTCCCGCCCTCTATCCCGAGGTCGGGGTCTACCACCCCGACATGAAGGGCCGCATGTCGGAGTCGCTCCGCCTCCTGCCCCCACGCAAGGGCGAGACCGGCACCGTCGGCCTGCTCCTGCTGCGCTCCTATGTGCTGGGCCGGGATTCGGGCCATTATGATGGCGTCATCCGCGCCCTCGAGGCGAAGGGCCTCAGGGTCATCCCGGCGTTTGCAAGCGGGCTCGACCAGCGCCCGGCGATCGAGCGCTTCTTCATGGAAGGCGGCCGGCCCACCATCGATGCGCTGGTCTCGCTGACCGGCTTCAGCCTCGTCGGCGGCCCGGCCTACAATGACGCGAAGGCCGCCGAGGAGATCCTCGCCCGCCTCGACGTGCCCTATGTCGCCGCTCATCCGCTCGAGTTCCAGTCGCTCCAGAACTGGGGCCGCGGCAGCCAGGGCCTCACTCCGGTCGAGGCGACGATGATGGTCGCCATCCCCGAGCTCGATGGCGCAACCGTCCCCACCATCTTCGGCGGCCGCTCCGACGGCTCGCCCGAGCCTTGCACCGGCTGTTCGAAGCGGTGCATGCACCCCTCGAGCGGCCTTGCCCGCGAGATGCTGCCCTGCCCGGAACGCGCCGAGGCGCTCGCCGCCAAGGTCGCCCGCCTCGTCGCCCTGCGCCGCGTGCCTGCCAGCGACCGGCGCATCGCCATCACCCTCTTCAACTTCCCGCCCAACGCCGGCGCCGCCGGCACCGCGGCGTGGCTCGCCGTCTTTGAAAGCCTCCACGCCACGCTGAAGGCGCTCGCCGAAGCCGGCCACCGGGTCGACGTGCCAGAGTCGGTCGAGGCGCTGCGCGCGGCGATCCTCGATGGCAACCGCGACCGCTACGGCACCGACGCCAATGTGGCTGACCTGGTCCCGGCCGACACCCATGTCCGCCGCGAGCCGCATCTTGCCGAGATCGAGGCGCAATGGGGCCCAGCCCCCGGCCGCCACCAGTCCGACGGGCGCAATATTCTCGTGCTCGGCGCCCGGTTCGGCAATGTCTTCGTCGGGCTCCAGCCCGCCTTCGGCTACGAGGGTGACCCGATGCGGCTCCTGTTCGAGGGCCGTTTCGCCCCCACCCACGCCTTCGCCGCCTATTACCGCTACCTCCGCGAGGATTTCGCCGCCCACGCCGTCCTCCACTTCGGCACCCACGGCGCGCTCGAGTTCATGCCGGGCAAGCAGGCCGGGCTGTCGGCCGATTGCTGGCCCGAGCGGCTGCTGGGTGACCTTCCCAACATCTATTTCTACGCTGCCAACAACCCCTCCGAAGGCGCGATCGCCAAGCGCCGCGCGGCTGCAACCCTCGTCTCCTACGAAACCCCGCCGCTCGCCGAAGCCGGCCTCTACAAGGGCCTCGCCGACCTTCACGCTTCGCTCGACCGCTGGCGTGCGACCGATCCCGCCTCGCCCGAGCGCGACCGGCTCGAGGCGCTCATCCGTGCCCAGGCCGAAGCTGCCGATCTCGGCGACGTGCCGACCGAGGCGCTCGCCGGGCGACTCCACGAGATCGAGACCAGCATGGTCCCGCTCGGGCTCCACACCGCCAACGCCGGGGAACTCAAGGCCCTGGTCCACGCGCTCGGCGGCGGCTACATCCGCCCGGCCCCCGGCGGCGACATCGGCCGCAATCCCGAGGTGCTGCCCACCGGCCGCAACATTCACGGCTTCGACCCGTTCCGCCTGCCCTCCACCTTCGCGGTTTCCGAAGGCCATGACATGGCAGCTCGCCTGCTCGCCCGCCATGTCGCCGAGGCCGGCCGCCTGCCCGAGACGGTCGCAATCGTGCTCTGGGGGACCGACAATCTGAAGTCGGAAGGCACGCCGCTCGCGCAGGCGTTTGCGCTGCTGGGTGCCCGGCCGCGGCGGGATGGCTATGGCCGCCTGGCCGGTGCCGAGCTCATCCCGCTCGCCGAACTCGGCCGGCCGCGCATAGATGTCGTCGCCACCCTTTCCGGCATCTTCCGCGATCTCCTGCCGATGCAGACCCGTGCGCTGGCCGAGGCCGCCTTCCTCGCCGCGTCCGCCGACGAGCCGGAAGACAGGAATTTCGTCCGGAAGCACGCGCTCGCCCACATGGCGGCCCACGGCTGCGACCTCGAAACGGCGGCACTGCGCGTCTTCTCCAACGCCGAGGGCAGCTACGGCGCCAACGTCAACCTGATGATCGACAGCGGCAACTGGACTTCGCCCGACGATCTCGCCGACAGCTTCGAGCGGCAGAAGGGCTATGCCTACGGGCGAACTGGCAAGCCGACCCGCCAGGCCGACCTCATGCGCTCCGCGCTTGCCGGCGTCGATCTCGCCTTCCAGAACCTCGAATCCGCCGAGCTCGGGGTCACCACCATCGACCATTATGTCGACGCGCTCGGCGGGGTGGCCCGCTCGGTCGCCCGCGCCAGGGGCGAAGAGGCTGCAGTCTACATCCTCGACGGCACCGCAGGCGCGGCCAGGGTCCGCACCCTCGCCGAGCAGATCGCGCTCGAGACCCGCACCCGCACCGTCAACCCGCGCTGGGTCGAGGCGATGCTCGAACATGGCCATGAAGGCGTGCGCAACATCGAAGCCCAGGTGACCGTCACCCTCGGCTGGTCGGCAACGACAGGCCAGGTCCAGCCCTGGGTCTACCAGCAGACCGCCGAGACCTTCATGCTCGATGCCGAGATGCGCAACCGGCTCGCCGCGCTCAACCCGAGGGCCTCCCAGCGCCTCGCCGACCGCCTGCTCGAGGCGGTCGATCGCGACCTCTGGAAGCCCGACTCCGCAACGCTTGCAGCGCTTCGCGCCGCTGCCGATGCCCTCGAGGACCGCCTCGAGGGAATCGCCGAAGCCGCCTGACAAGGAAGACCGCCATGGCCCTCGACGATCCCATCCGCTCCCGCCGCCCCGATGGTGACGGCAGCCTCCAGGTCCATCTCGACCCGAAGGACCAGATCGGCACTGCCAAGGTGTTCGCCGTCTACGGCAAGGGCGGAATCGGCAAGTCGACCACCTCGTCGAACCTCTCGGCCGCCTTCTCCCTGCTCGGCCACCGCGTCCTCCAGATCGGCTGCGACCCCAAGCATGACTCGACCTTCACCCTCACCAAGAAGCTGATGCCGACCGTCATCGACGTGCTCGAGCAGGTTGAATTCCACACCGAGGAGCTCCGCCCCGAGGACTACATGTTCGAGGGCTTCAACGGCGTCATGTGCGTCGAGGCCGGCGGCCCGCCGGCGGGCACCGGCTGTGGCGGCTATGTCGTCGGCCAGACCGTCAAGCTGCTCAAACAGCACCATCTCCTCGAGGAGACCGATGTCGTCATCTTCGACGTGCTCGGCGACGTGGTGTGCGGCGGCTTCGCCTCGCCGCTCCAGCACGCCGAGCGCGCCGTGGTCGTTGCCGCCAATGATTTCGACAGCATCTTCGCGATGAACCGGATCATGGCCGCCATCAACGCCAAGGCGAAGAACTATGACGTCCGCGTCGCAGGCGTCATCGCCAACCGCTCCGCCGCGACCGACGAGATCGACCGCTTCGCCGAGGCGACCGGCATGAAGCGCCTCGCCCACCTCAAGGATGTCGATGCGATCCGCCGCTCCCGCCTCAAGAAATGCACCCTCTTCGAGATGGACGACAGCCCCGAGGTGGAGGAGGCGCGCAACGAGTATCTGAAGCTCGCCGAGACGCTCTGGCGGGGTGTCGAGCCGCTCGCGGTCAAGCCCATGAAGGACCGCGAGATCTTCGACTTCCTGGGGTTTGAATGATGGCAGCGTCCGCCACCTACACCGAAGTCCGGGCCCGGCTCGCCGACTATTTCGACCGCACCGCGCACGCCCAGTGGGTCGCGCTCACGTCGGATGCGCCGGTCTCGCGCATCCGTGCGACCGTGCGCGCCGGCCGCGACGAGATGCGCGCCACGCTCTTGTCATGGCTCCCCCGCGACATGACCGGCCTTCGCCTGCTCGACGCCGGCTGCGGCACCGGCGCGCTCGCCGTCGAGGCGGCGCGGCGCGGTGCCGAGGTGGTGGGGATCGACCTGTCCCCCGGCCTCATCGCCATCGCCCGGGAGCGCGCGCCAGCGTCGCTTGCCGGGCGGCTGCGGTTCGAGGCCGGCGACATGCTCGCCCCAGACCATGGCGACTTCGACCATGTCGTCGCGATGGACTCGCTCATCCACTATCCCGCCGCCGACATCGCCCGCGCGCTCCAGACGCTCGCCGACCGCACCCGCGCCTCCCTCCTCTTCACCTTCGCGCCGCGCACCCCGCTGCTCGCGGCCATGCACGCCATGGGCAAGCTCTTCCCTCGCGCCGACCGCGCGCCGATGATCGCGCCTGTCACCCAGGCCCGCCTCGAACGTGCGCTCGCCCCGCACCGCCACTGGACCCCCGGCCGCACCCGGCGGGTCGCCCGGGGCTTCTACACCTCCCAGGCCTTCGAATGGGTGCGCGGCTGATGGCAACCCGCCGACTCTTCGACTGGACTGCGGTTGCAAGCCGCTTCCTGCCCTTTGCCGATGTGGCAACGCCCGATCTTCCGCTCGGGCGGATCCTCCGCCTGTCGCTGTTCCAGGTCTCGGTCGGCATGGCCGCGGTGCTGCTGACAGGCACATTGAACCGGGTCATGATCGTCGAGCTGGGTCTGCCGGCCGCGATCGTCGCACTGATGGTCGCCATCCCGCTCGTGTTCGCCCCGGTCCGCGCCCTCATCGGTCACAGGTCCGATACCCACCGCTCCATCCTCGGCTGGAAGCGGGTGCCCTACATCTGGTTCGGAACCCTCCTCCAGTTCGGCGGCTTCGCCATCCTCCCCTTTGCCCTCCTCATCATGAGCGGCGACACCCATGGCCCGGTCGTCATCGGCGAGGTCGCCGCCGCGCTCGCCTTCCTGCTCGTCGGCGCCGGCATGCACACCACCCAGACCGCAGGCCTCGCGCTCGCGACCGATCTCGCCGACGAGGAGAGCCGCCCGCGCATCGTCTCGCTGCTCTATGTCATGCTGCTCGTGGGCACGATGCTGGCAGCCCTTGTCATCGGCCAGCTGCTCCAGCCCTTCTCGGCCATCCGTCTCATCCAGGTCATCCAGGGCGTCGCCGCCCTCACCCTCGCCTTGAACCTTCTCGCGCTCTGGAAGCAGGAAGCCCGCAACCCGGCCGCAACCGCCATGACCCGCGACCGCCCCCCCTTCCGCGAGAGCTGGCAGGCGCTCATCGCCGGCGGCCGCGCCGGGCGGCTGCTCTGGGCCGTCGGCCTCGGCGCCGCCGCCTTCTCGATGCAGGATATCCTTCTCGAGCCCTATGGCGGCGAGGTCCTCGGGCTTGCCGTCGGCGAGACCACCTCGCTCACCGCGCTCTGGGCCGCCGGCGCGCTCCTCGGCTTCGGGCTTGCCGCCCAGCGCCTCAGCCTCGGCGGCGATCCCCACCGGCTTGCTGCGCTCGGCCTCCTCATCGGGGTCGGCGCCTTTGCCGCCGTCATCATCTCCGAACCGCTCCAGTCGGTCGCGCTGTTCGGCATCGGCGCAATGGGCATCGGGCTCGGCGGCGGCCTCTTCTCGGTCGGCACGCTCACCGCCGCCATGGCGCTCGGCACCGAGTCCGGCTCGGGCCTCGCGCTCGGCGCCTGGGGCGCGGTCCAGGCCACCGCCGCCGGTCTTGCCGTCGCCGCCGGAGGGGCGCTGCGCGATCTCGTCTCCGCCCTCGCCGTCTCCGGCCGCCTCGGGCCCGCCCTCAACGACGCAGGCGCCGGCTACAGCTTCGTCTGGCATCTCGAGATCGTGCTCCTGTTCGCAGCGCTCGTCGCCCTCGGGCCGCTGGCCCGCTGGGTGCGGTCCGATCCATCCCCCGCCCGCCCCGGCCGTTTCGGCCTGAGCGAATTCCCCACCTGAACCCGCAAGCCATCATCCCGGGAGGCACACCAGGAGAACCCCAATGTCCCAGGTCTTCATCATCGGCGGTCTCGATGTCGCAGAACTCGTTTTCTACGCCTTCTTCCTCTTCTTCCTCGGTCTCGTCATCTACCTGAGGCGGGAAGACCGGCGCGAGGGCTACCCGCTTGAAGAGGAGGCCAGCGGCGCCGTCATCCCCAATGACGGCTTCCTCCAGAACGCCCGCCCCAAGACCTTCTTCATGCCCCACGGCAAGGGTGTCATCAGCCCGGATGCCAACCCCGGGCGCGAACCGGTCGACATCCCCGGCACGGTGCGCGCCCACTGGGGCGGCTCGCCGCTCGCCCCCACCGGCAACCCGCTGACCGCGGGCGTCGGCGCCGGCGCCTTCCAGCCCGCCCGGGCCCACGAGCCGGAGCTCGACATGCACGGCAAGCCCAAGATCGTCCCCCTCTCGCATGCCGAGGGCTTCCGTGTCTCCGATGGCGAGCCTGATGTCACTGGCTGGCCGGTCATCGCCGCCGACGGCAAGGTCGCAGGCAATGTCGCCGAGCTCTGGGTCGACACGACCGACCACCTCGTCCGCTACCTTGCCGTCGCCATCCCCGGCGAGACCGGCCAGAACCCGGCGCTCCTGCCCATCACCATGGCGGTCGTCCGGCGCGGCAAGGGCGTCATCGAGATGGAAGCCGTGACGGCAGCCCAGTTCGCCGGCGTGCCGCGCCCGGCGAGCCCCACCCAGATCACCCGCAACGAGGAAGACCGGATCACCGCCTATCTCGGCGCCGGCTATCTCTACGCGCTTCCGGAACGGGCCGAACCATGGCTGTGACCGAATATGATGGCGAGCCGGTCCCGGGGCTTCCGGGCCGGCTGCCGCCGGGCGAAGAGATTCTCTGGCAGGGCGCGCCCGACTGGAGGCGGCTTGCGATCTCGGCCTACCATGTCCGCAAGGTCGCGCTCTACTTTGCCGCTCTGGTCGTGCTGGCGCTGGCCTCCGGTTCGGCCTTTGGCCTCGGCATGACGGTGGTGGCGGGCCTTGCGGCATCTGGTCTCCTCGCCCTGTTCGCCTGGCTCATGGCCCGCTCGACCCTCTACACCATCACCAACCGCCG
>CALLWN010000311.1 GCA_938016505.1 uncultured Sphingomonadaceae bacterium | reverse complement strand
GGCGGCCAGCCGGCGGTCAGCCGGTCAAGAAAGCGCAATGTCGGTCGGGTGGCGAGGGTGAGGCGGTTGACCCTCTCGAGGTCGGCAAGACAGGCTGCAAAATCGGCAGCGCTGACGGTCTCGGTGTCCATCCACTCCGGTTCGCAGGCCCGCCGGGAGAGATTGCGCCACGCGAAGAGCGCAGCTGCGGCCGACCCGCCGCCCGACCGGGTCGGGTCAGAGCCGGCGGAAGCGGAAGGTTTCACAGGCAAGCCCGGGGCCGAAGGCCATCGCCAGGCCAGTTTCCGGGCCGCTGCCGCCACGCGGGGCCGCCATCAGCCGCTCGAGGATGAACATGATGGTCGCCGAAGACATGTTGCCGAAATCGCGCAGGACCGAGCGGGAGGTGGCGAGCCGGTCGGAAGTGAGCTTCAGGCCGGTCTCGACGGCATCGAGGATCGCCCGCCCCCCGGCGTGGACGGCGTAGAGATCATAGTCTTCCGGGCGCTGGCCGCGGAGCAGGCCGTCGGGCGCGTTGCGGATATCCTCCTCGGCCATGGCGGCCTGGATCCGCCGCGGGACCTCGCCTGACAGGCCGATGTCGAAACCGGTGTCGCCGATGTCCCAGGTGATGAGGCCGCCGCTCTCGGGAATGGCGATCGACAGAAAATCCTCGAGCGCAAGCCCTCGTTGCTCGGAGGTCACGAGCGCAGCGCTGGCGCCGTCACCGAACAGCATCATCGAGAGCAGGCTCTCGAGGTCGCGCGTGTCCTGGAAGTGGAGCGTGCACATCTCGAGGTTGACCACCACCACCTTTGCCGCCGGGTCGGAGCGAACGATGTGATGGGCAAGCCGGAGCGAGTTGACCGCGGCATAGCAGCCCATGAAGCCGACGACGGTGCGCTCAACATCGGGCCGCATGCCGGTCTTGGCGATCAGGATCTGGTCGAGCCCGGGGGCCATGAAGCCGGTGCAGGAGGCGACGACGAGGTGGGTGACCTCCTGCGGGTCGACCCCCAGCCTCGCGACCGCGTCGGCGGCGAGATCGGGCGCCGTCTCGGCGAAGCGCTTCATCCGCTGCGCGGTCGTCGGAAACTGTCCGGGAAAGTAGAAGCCGCCGGCCTCGGTGACGAAACCGGCCGGGTCGTAGACGGGCGACATGGTCGAGAAGCGCCGTTCGATGCCAGACCGGCTGGCCAGCCGACGGAACAGGATGCGTTCCCGGCTTTCACCAAGCAGATCCTCGACGAAGCGCTCGAAGGCACGGTGCACGTCGAAGGCCGGAACTGCAGTCGCAATCCGGTTGACATGGGCAACGGCCGGCGCGCCGACGGGTCTCGTCATGAGCGACATGGCAGCATCTCTTTCCACAGCGCGCCGACCCGGTCGAGAGCGCAAGCAGCCGCGGCGCGCGGTTCAGCGTCGCGCCAGCGGGTGCCGCTCTTCGACAAGGTCGACCAGGTGCCTGGTTGCAACATGGGTGTAGCGCTCCGTCGTCGAGATGTCGGCGTGGCCGAGCAGGGTCTGCAGGCTTCGCAGGTCGGCGCCGTTCTCCAGCATGTGCGTGGCAAAAGCGTGGCGAAGGACATGGGGTGACACGCGCGCCGGCGGGATCCCCGCCGCGGCTGCAACCTCGCGCACCAGCTGGAACAGCCGCGCGCGGGTAAGGTGGCCGGCGCGCGAGGGAAACAGGTGGCGGCTGTCCACTGGCACATGGGTGAGCCAGCGCGCGACTGCGGCGATCGCGGGCGGGGAGACGGGCACCAGCCGCTCACGACCCCCCTTGCCGCGGACAATCGCGAATCCCTCGCCCTGGCGGATGGCGTTGCGCGGCAGCGCGACCAGTTCGGTCGCGCGAAGACCCGAACCGTAGAGCAGTTCGAAGAGGGCGGCGAGCCGATCGGAGTCCGGCCCGGGGGCTTCGGCAACCCGCCGCGCGACTTCGCCGAGCATGGCCTCCACCTCGCCCGTCCCGAGCGTCCGCGGCAGGGGCCGGCCGGGTTTCACCGGATCGATCGCGGCCATGGGGTCCTCGGTGCGCAGCCCCTCGGCCAGCAGGAAGGCGAAGAAGCGCCTGAGCGCCGAGCGCTTGCGGGCGACCGTCGTGGCCGCGAGGGCCGCCATGCCGGCGAAGAGCGCGCGCAGATCGGCTTCGGCCGCTGAGGCAAGCCGCCCGCCGAGCGCTTCCGACGCGAGCGCAAGGTCGCGGCCATAGGCCAGCCGCGTGTTCGCGGCCGCGCCGCGCTCGGCGGCCAGCATGTCGAGGAAGAGCGCGATCGCCCTCGGGTCGGAAATGGCCTCAGGCACCAAAGGCCAGTTTCAGGCCGGGCTCGGGCCAGCGCGCCACGACAAGCCGCCCGCTCGTTGACAGACAAATGGCGGCATCGCGCAGGTCCGCCCCGCCGAAGGCAATGTTGGTGGTGAGGAGATCGGGGAAGGGCGTGGTTTCGAAACCGCCGGTTGCAGGGTCGACGGTGGCGATCCCGGCGCCTTCGACGAGGGTGGCCTGGGCGATCCGGCCAGACGCCAGCACGGCCATCGAATCGAGCAGCGTCCGGCCCGGAAAGCTCGCGATCACGCGCCCCGGAAGCGCGCCGAGAAGCGGTGGGGCGACCTGGCCCGGCCCGGTCACGTCGAAGGCGAGGATGAGCCGCTCTTCGGTGAGCGCGCCATAGACGGTGCCGCCGTCGGGCGAGAGCCCGACCCCGTTGATGTGCGGACCATATTGGGCGCAGCGGATGGTCGTGCCGTCTGCCGTTGCCCAGTAGAGCCCGCCATGGTCGCGATGATGGGGAAAGATCTTGCCGAGGTCGGAGAACCAGAAGCTGCCGTCGGCGGCGAAGACGAGGTCATTGGGGCCGGACAGCCGGTGGCCATCGACTTCGGCATAGACGCGCTCCACCTTGCCGGTTGCAAGATCGACCCGCTCGATCCGGCCAGTCTCATAATCTTCGGCAGCGCCTCCAGGGATGAGCATTCCCTCGACGGTCGCCCAGCGGAATCCGCCATTGTTGGTGACCCAGATGGCGCCATCGGGGCCGATGGCAGCGCCGTTGGGGCCGCCGCCGGTTTCGGCAATCGTCTGCTT